>JAOZLI010000098.1 GCA_029934915.1 Desulfocapsa sp.
GCCAGAAACAACTTTATATCACTCACCGCACGGCTGGTGATATGGGTAAAACCGTCATCGGCCGGAAGTTTTTCTGCATCTTCTGCCCGACATTCCAACACCCTGATATCCTGCAATTGCAATGTCCGTACAATATGACGCAGGAAGGATACTCGTTTAAAGCGAGGTTCCACCAACGTAACTGTAAGCTCAGGCATCACTGCCTTACAAACAAGACCTGGGAAACCCGCCCCTGTCCCGATATCAAGAAGGTGTGGATTTTCACCGCTAAGAAACGGCAACAAGGTCAATGAATCGAGGAAATGCTTTTCCAGAATATCCTCGTCCGTTGCACCTTTTGCAATCAGGTTTACCCTTCGGCTCCAGTGTTTCAACTCTGTGAAATACACAAAGAGCCTCTCCACCGCTTCAGCATCCGGCGCGGCCAGATCAAGAGCACGACAACCTACTCGAAGCTGCCCTATAAAATCGAAGTCTTTTTTCACTTGTCCTGCAATCGTTCTGTAACCGAATTTGCATGAGCAGTTAAGCCCTCAAGTCCAGCCAGCAGACGAATATGGTCTGCATCTTCAACAAGTGCCTGTCTGGAATAACTGATAATAGAACTTTTTTTGAGAAATGTTTCAACACCAAGAGCAGAGGAATAACGAGCTGTGCCCATGGTGGGCAACACATGGTTTGGCCCTGCAAGATAATCTCCTGCTGCTTCCGGGGTATTAGAACCTAAGAAAATAGCTCCGGCATGACGTATTTTGGGCACGGCTTCCCAGGGATCATCAATCATTAATTCAAGATGTTCTATAGCGATATCGTTGGCAATGTTAATTGCCTCTTCCTGATTTTCGGCTATCAATATTACGCCTCTGTCAGAGAGCGCCTTTCTGGCAATATCAGCACGACTTAAATTCTCAAGCTGACGATCAATCTCCGTTAGCACTTCTTGAGCCAAAGACTCAACAGTTGTTACAAGAACAGCAAGTGCCATGGGATCATGCTCAGCCTGAGCAAGCATATCAGCTGCGACATGATTTGCCTTTGCACTCTTATCTGCCACAATGAGTACCTCGGAAGGCCCTGCAATCATATCTATCCGCAGCATATGCGACACCTGCGATTTTGCCTCCGTCACAAACTGATTTCCCGGTCCCACAATTACATCAACCGCTGGAATTGTTTCAGTTCCATGGGCAAGGGCTGCAATCCCCCAGGCAGATCCAGCCTTAAAAATATCAACCACACCAATTTCCTGGGCAGCAACCAGTAAGTGTGGGCTGACTTTACCTTCTTTATTTGGAGGAGTAAGCATCACCCGTTCGTTAACGCCCGCAATACCTGCAGGAATTCCATTCATAAGCACCGAAGAGACCAAGGGAGTTGAGCCACCCTGCCCTCCCGGAACATAAAGACCCGCAGCATCAACAGGACGCACCATACGCCCGACGATGGTTCCGTTTTCCCTGGTCTGCATCCAGGAATCTTCCATCTCTCGTTCATGGAAATCCTGAATTCGTTCTATGGCTTTGGCAAGAGTGGTAAGAAAGTCTTCGTCAACAAGATCATACGCTTCCTTCAATTCTTCGGTGGACACCTTGAGGCCATCAAGAGACAATTCCGGGGCATCAAATTTTCTTGAATATTCGAGGACTGCGGCATCCCCCCTGGTCTTCACCTGTTCGATAATTTCTGAGACAAGATCACGACAATTATTTTCTGCAGGCTGAAAACGGTTATACAAAGTCTGTAAACATTTCTCACCGTCTTCACTTCCTGTGGCGAATGGTTGTATCAACATAATAGTAGTTAAGTAGTAGCTATGTGTTTCAAAACACTTCTGCGGTTCGATATTCAGAATTCAATATTCTCTTTTACTTACGGCCCCAGTGAACCCCAATGGTGCCCATCATAAATTTTTTATAATCAACTGCTTCAAAACCGGCGGCTGTAAAAATTCCAGCAAGTGCCCCGGCCTCGTGAAAATCCATCGTCGACCCGGTAAGGTAGCTGTAGGCCGCCTCGTCACTTGCTATCATTCGACCTAACAGTGGAATTCCAAAACGAAAATAAAAGCGTATAAAAGGATAAAGTATATTTTTTGCAGGCGGTGTCGTATCCAGACAGACTACCCGTCCACCAGGTTTTAAAACTCTATGAATTTCCTGTAATACATGCAGACTATCATCTACATTCCGCAAAAGATATCCAAAGGTCACAGATTCAAAACTTTCATCCTTATAGGGAAGACAATTTGCATCACAGGCCTGCCAGTTTATTTGTTGATCTGCAAAACGTTTTTTCGCCTCAAGCAACATATTAATGGAGAAGTCAGCTCCAACATGACAGGCATCGGGATGCTTTTTTTCCATTAACGCGGCGATATCTCCCGTTCCTGTAGCCAGATCAAGAACCAGACCACCCTTGGGATCTCCAGCCTTTAAGGCAACAAACCGGCGCCAGCGCTGATCTTGCCCCATGGTCATCACCCGGTTCATCAGGTCATAATCAGCGGCAATTCCATCAAACATTTTTTGTACAGCTGGTCCTTTAGACATTATACATTATCCCACTTCTGCGGTTCGACATTCTCTTTTCCCCCTCCATCAACACGGTGCAAAACCAGGAGTTCTCGGAAACGGAATAACTTCCCGAATATTACTCATCCCCGTGGCGAACTGTACAAGTCTCTCAAAGCCTAAACCGAATCCAGCATGGGGAACCGTTCCGTAACGCCTGAGATCAAGGTACCAGTCATACTCCTGTTTATCAACACCTGCGTCTTCCATGCGTCTTTCGAGAACGTCGAGACGCTCTTCACGCTGAGAACCACCCACAATCTCACCAATCCCAGGGACCAGAATATCCATGGCTGCCACTGTTTTACCATCATCGCTTACGCGCATATAAAAGGGTTTGATAGACGCAGGATAGTCTGTGACGATCACAGGACTTTTGTAAACCTGTTCTGTAAGATAGCGTTCGTGTTCAGATTGTAAATCCACTCCCCACTCCACCGGATATTCAAAGTTTGTATCCGCATTTTGTAACTCTTCAACGGCGTCACTATAGGTGAGATGAACAAACTTTTTATCCACCACACCCTGCAACTTCTGCACAAGCCCTTTTTCAATAAACGTATCAAAAAGAGCCAGATCTTCTTTGCAGCTTAGCAACACATCCTGCAAAACATATTTTAGCAGCTCGGTGGCAAGTTCCATATTACACTCTAGATCACAAAACGCCATTTCCGGCTCAATCATCCAGAATTCTGCAAGATGCCTGCTGGTATTGGAATTTTCTGCTCTAAATGTCGGGCCAAAGGTATACACCTGTCCCATGGCCTGTGCATACACCTCTGCCTGCAGCTGCCCGCTTACGGTAAGCCCTGCAGCAGAGCCGAAAAAAGGAGTATCTTTTTTTTCACCGGTTGCTGCAACCTGAAACATCTCTCCAGCTCCCTCACAGTCACTGGTGGTAATAATGGGCGTGTGCACCTGTACAAAGTCCCGTTCCTGAAAGAAACAGTTCACTGCAAAGGCCAGACGCGAACGCACCCGGGTCACTGCACCCAGTGCATTTGTGCGAGGTCTGAGATGGCTGATTGAGCGTAGGAATTCAAGTGAATGACGTTTTTTCTGTAACGGATAGGTTTCAGGGTCTGCCCAGCCAACTACCTCAACCGATGCAGCCTGCAGTTCCACATCCTGTCCTTTTGCAGGTGATTCCTGCAGGTCACCAGTAACAATTACACTGCACCCTGCACTTAACCTGGTAATTTCCTCATCATAATTGGCAAGACTACCATCCGCAATAACCTGTAAATTAGCTAAGCAGGAACCATCATTGATTTCAAGGAATGAAAACGAGCCCGTATCCCGACGAGTACGTACCCAGCCATTAACCGTTACCCGACCAGTCCCTTGCTTTTCCTGAAGAATTTTCTGTATGCGTTTAGCCATTAGGTACATCCATTATGATAGTAGAGAACCAGCTCACCATTTCCGGGTAATTTGTCTTTTGCTGTTTTACTGATTTCAGCAAGATGCGCACCAACCACTGAACATTTAACAGTGAGCAGGAAAAAGATATCAGCTTCCACCTCGGACAAGGTTTCAAAATTCCCCTGCCCCTTGGATAGAATAAGATCAGCATCTCGAAATGCCAGTTGCAATTCTTGAGAACAGCTATCCAGCGGTGTTCCTGGACAACTTGTGCCATTTTCTAGAATTGTGGCATAGGTATCCATTCCACAATCAAGAGCATCAGCAACAAGTGCATCATTGATAATTGCACCACTCTTTACAACCACTGTGACATCAAGCCCAAGACCCGCAAGCTCTTTGACAACGAGCGAATCATACACGATCTCGCCGGAATTATCAGCCAGATAGAGAACCTTTGCGCCATTCTTCAGCCCTTTTACCTGCTGCAGTAATTCCCGGCTGCTGTCAACCACATACTCGGCGTGCAGACATCGTTCCATGGCGGCATCCGCATCAAAACTTCGCATGGCACCGTAATCAATGATATTGCCCCCTATGGCAAGACGCAGAGTCGTAGCCATGGGATTTTCGCTACCGGCAACAATTTCAGCAAATGCAGGAAGCTGAGCAAGAGCTTGTTTATTAGACTCTTTTTTCACCTCAAGATAAGGGTCAGCACAAGCAGTGATTGCTGCTATTGCCTGATACACAGCCACGGAATTTTCTGGCGGAGTCTTCATCATATCCATCGTAGTTGTCAATCCTGCAACAACTCGCATGGTCTTAAGCTGCAGCGCTGCATCATCGGTACTGATACGCGCAACCTGCATAGCCTGGCGCAGATAACAGGGCAAACATTCTAGAGCCGTTTTCACAACATATATCCTTCACGTACGTTTTTCATTGAGGCAAAAAGCGAAGCCTTTGCCCCAGGTATCTGTCTGTAGATATCCTGAAGTATTTTCTGCACTTCTTCCCTTCTAGTATTTCCAGACAGGGGACAAAAATTTTCTACAGGAACTAAACCAACCTGTGCTGCAATACTTTCCACATCCGTCTTTTCTATATAGGCAAGAGGACGAATAACTGTCAAGTTGCCATCAAACAGCTGTTGAGCCGGCACCATGGTGGAAATATTACCACTATAAAACATATTGATAAACAGTGTTTCCAGCAAATCATCTTTATGGTGACCAAAAGCAATCTTATTACATTTAAAACGACTGGCAAGATCAAAAAGCTGTTTGCGGCGTAATTTTGAACAGCTAAAACAATCCCGCTCCTTTTGGGCCAAAGGTAAACTCGTTTCCACATGCAAAGTCAGCCCTGTTTTCTGCATCTGTTTTTGCACAGCAGATACGGGACTCTCACCATCCATGGCAGGCTCCCAGATATCCATATCAATATGAACTGCCTGGAGTTGATATTCGATGGGAGCTTTTTTCTGCCACACGTTCAAAAGCCAGGCCAGGACAAGACTATCTATACCACCAGAGACTGCGACCAATACCCTGTCACCATCTGCCAGCATGGAATAATCATGCATAGCCTGACCAATCTTTTTATTTATTTGGGTTGTAAGCATTTTTAGATTATGTAAGCAAAAAAAGAGGCTGTGACAATCAACAAAGATCATCACAGCCTATAGAGAATACCAGCCTCTCTCTAAAAAATCAGGTCTTAAATTTATTCACCCGTTCAGACAAAGCAGAAGCCAGACTACTCAGGGCGCCAGCTTTAGTAGAGAGTTCATCACTCGCAACATTTATACCATCGATATCAGTATGAACGACGGTGATGTCAGTCGCAACTTCGGAAGAAACGGCTGAACTCTGCGCTACATTTTCTGTGACTTCCATAATACCGGCAGATGCCTGATCAACATTTTCTGAAATTTCGAGAGCAGAACTTGCCTGTTCTTCGAGGGCACTGGCTACACCGCTGACAAGCTCATCAACGGTGTTAATGATATCAGCAATGGAGTTAATTTCTGTCACCGTATTATCGGTTGAACCTTGAATGGACTCTATCTGAGACCGGATATCAAGCGTTGCTTCAGCTGTCTGCTTGGCAAGATCCTTGATCTCGTTGGCAACAACGGCAAAACCTTTCCCAGCCTCTCCTGCACGTGCAGCCTCGATGGTCGCATTCAGCGCCAGCAGATTGGTCTGTTCTGAAATTTCGGTGATCGCCTCTGTAACCCTGCCAATCTGCGTAGCGGCAGTACCCAGTTCATCAACCTGTTGCGATGCGGATTGTGACTGTGCGACAGCTTTTGAGGTCATTGTCCGAGCTTCTTCAGTATCATTAGTGATGCTTTTAATGGTCTCTGACATGATACCTACCGAATCTGCCATGGTGGAAACATTTGTAGCTGTTTCTTCTACAGCCGCAGCAACACTTATCATATTTGAGCTCATCTCTTCTGTAGCAGCAGCTACAGAGTTGGCACGTTCTGAGCTGTTTCCACAGTCTGCTGATACCTGTTTGGATATCTGCAACACTTCAACGGAAGTACCATCAAGATCACTGGCATCAGTATTAATTGCAGCAATGATGTTTTGTAGGTCTGAAGCCATGTCATCAAGACTCTGCCCCATTTCAGCCAGTTCATCATTTCCTTGAATATCAGATCTTGCAGTCAAATCACCAGTACCGAAAGTTCTACAAAAAGCCTCCATCAAGGCCATACGGTTACTAATTGACATAACAACCATTACAGTCCAGACCAGAAAACCGAATGCAATCAGAACGATGACAACCTGTGTCGTCAAAAGGGCACTGATCTTCCCCTCAGAATCCTTCTGCATCATCACAACTGCACTGTTCATTTCTTTCAAAAGAACAGTATTTTGTGCTAATTTATTTACATTTTCTCTATTAAAATAATCTTTCTTGTCGCCACTGAAATTGCCAGCCAGATTCTCTTCCAGCGTAGCCTTTACCTGCTGCCATCGATTGGCAACATTTTTCAACTGTTCTGCAATCTTGCCATCAGCTGGAGGACACTGGGCATACTCCGTAGTTTTCAGATCTAAAGAAAGGGGAGCCTTACCGCCTCTGACTAAAGCATTCAGAGTCATCTCAAACACTTTCATAGTGTTACGAACGTTGTCAACGCGAGACTGATCCATAGCTCCGTCCCTGACATAGACAGACATACAATGATGCAGTTCCTTAAACATTTTCTGACTAAGCATTCTTTGACGACCTGCAAGATTAATCAGGAGTCCATCGTTTGCCTGCTTCTGAGTAGCCACATATGTCGCTCCAAACATAGTGACAATGAGCAAGACAAAAACCCCGGCAATCATCTTCAACTTTAACGAAATACTCATTCAACTCTCCCTGTTTTTTTTCGCCCAAAGGGGCATACGATATTAATTCAAGGGTATCCTGAAGATAATTGTATGTTCTGCAGTTTATAAACTCAAGGAAAATAGCTCTGTTTTCAGCAAAAAAAATCCCCCATCCTGTTAAAACAGAATGAGGGCTTTACCAAAAGAGCTGTACGTTTGATCAATAGAAACGTTACTCTTCGATTTCTTGAAAATATGGAAACTCCGCCAAACGACTGTCCACACCGTCAAGAAGAAGTTCCTGTACAGAAAGCCACTTAAAGGCGCGTCTTTCTGCTTTTCCAAAAGAAAAAATATCTTCAAACAGCGCCTTTTGTTCCTCGTCAAAGGATGTGGACCAGATTCTCACTCCCTGTTCTACACCAGTCAATGCCATGGAAAAGGCTGCTGCTGCAGGAGTTTCCACGGACAGTTCTCCTCCAACACGTTTCCGATATCTGCCAATGCTTGTTTCAAGCACTGCGCCACAGCCAGTTGCCCGGCCGATATCTTGTATCTGGCGAATTCTTCCCCCCCAGGGATTCGGCAGAATTGCATCCAGTTGATTAGCGCTTAGTACCTTAAATTCAGGTTGTACACCAAGTTTTTCCATTAAAATACTATCGAGGGATCTGGCTCCCTGCTGTAAACTTTCACTAATTTCCTTTGAAAAGGTATCAGACCCGGATAGTGGGACAGCAACGGGAAGCACTGCCACACAACTCAATGGCGGCAAATCAGCGACCTGTTTGGTTTCGAGCGATTTGCGGCTTGAGCATGCACCTAGTCCTAGAAAGAAACAGACACACAAAGTATAAAAGACAATTTTATTCACAGAAATCCTCACAGTGTTTTTACAACATTCCCTTTGAAGACAGGGTACCTTCAAAATTATCAAGACGACTAACGGCTTGATTCATCGCTCTCCCAAGTCCTTTAAAAACAGCTTCTATAATATGATGACTATTGATTCCATGGAGCAAATCAATATGAAGCGTCACTCCGGCATGTTGAGCAAAAGCCCGCATAAATTCGGGAGCAAGAGCCGTGTCGAAGGTTCCGAGTTTCTGATCGGGAACAGCTGCCTCATAGTGCAAATAGGGACGATTTGAGACATCAACCACCACGCGGGCTAGTGTTTCATCCATGGGAAGATAGCAGAGACCATAACGCGCAATACCACTCTTACTTCCAAGGGCCGTGGCAAATGCCTGCCCCAGACAAATTCCAACATCCTCAACAGTGTGATGGTCATCCACATCAGTATCACCGGTTGCCTTTATTTCAAGATCAAAAAAGCCATGTACTCCAAAGAGTGTCAGCATGTGATCAAGAAATGGCACCCCTGTATCAATGCTGGTTTTACCATTTCCATCTATAAAGAGAGTCAGATCAATATCAGTCTCTTTCGTCGTGCGTTTCACATCCCCCTGCCTTTGTTCTACACCTTCCATGAAAAACCTCTAATAACGAGTTACATAAATTCCAGCTTGCCAGATATAAGAAAAACATTAAGTAAAAAAAGAGTATAGCACAATTATAACCGCCACCACCATCACTTTTTTCTCATAGTAGTAGCGTCTTTTTTGAATAACTGTTACATTGGATCGTTTTTTCTATTGACAAGAGTCATGATTAATGATTATTTTGTCCTCGTTTCGAAGAATACATGAGCGGGAATAACTCAGTGGTAGAGTGCAACCTTGCCAAGGTTGACGT
>JAOZLI010000342.1 GCA_029934915.1 Desulfocapsa sp.
TTACGATTAATCTTTTGTTTGCAGTTTGGCGGAAAGGTCAAGATTGGCGGATACAATCTATACGGATAAAGATGGGCAACTTTCAATTTAATCGGTGGGTGTCCCCGTTTTACCTTCCGTTTTACCCGTTTTACCCCAGGAAGAACAATGGTCGTTGAGCATCAGAGAGTGAAAAGAGGGAAATGAAATGGTGTCTGGTCAAAGTAAGGAAGTTTTACAACAACGGATAGCCATGCTTGAGGCTGAGGCTGCCGTTGCCCGCAAGGTACGGGGGGAGCTTGAACAGAGGGAGGAATTGCTCAAACTCTTTATTGAGCATACTCCTGCTGCCGTTGCCATGTGTGATCTGAATATGTGTTACCTGACTTACAGTCGTCGCTGGGCACTTGATTATGGTTTGGAAAATGGGGATTTAACTGGTCAATGCCATTATGACGTGTTTCAGGATATTCCTGTAAAGTGGAAACAGGAACACCAGCAGTGCTTTGCTGGCCGGAGTATCATAAATGAAGAAGAGGCTTTCCCCCGGAAGGATGGATCCCTTGATTGGGTACGTCGTGAGATGCATCCATGGCGCCGGCCTGATGGTGAAATCGGCGGCCTGATCATGTTTACCGAAGTAATCACCGGACGTAAAAAAGCTGAGGAGGAGAAAAAACGAGTGGAAAATCGGCTTTACCAAGCCCAGAAAATGGAGTCCATCGGTATTCTAGCGGGTGGGGTCGCCCATGATTTCAACAATCTGCTCATGGGTATTCAGGGAAGAACTTCGCTGATGTTGATGAACACTGAACCTTCAGATCCCCATTATGATCAGCTGAGCAAAATTGAGGGACATATCCATAGTGCGACATCGCTAACCAAGCAGCTATTGGGGTTTGCCCGGGGCGGTAAATATGAAGTGAAGCCATCCCAGATGAATGAACTCATCCGCAAGGATGTCGATATATTTGAACGGACAAAAAAGGATGTAGCTCTTCATCTGGAACTGGGTGATTCTTTATGGTTGGTGGACGTGGATACAGCCCAGATAGATCAGGTACTGCTGAATCTTTTTATCAATGCCGGACAGGCTATGCCTTATGGTGGTGATCTTTATATCCATACGGAAAATCTGGAACTGAGTCAGCGGGATCTCGAACCTTACGGCCTAGATCCAGGAAAATATGTGAAAGTTTCGGTTACTGACACTGGCATTGGCATGGATGAAAAGACCATGAAAAATGTCTTTGACCCATTTTTTACCACCAAAGAACTGGGGCGAGGTACGGGGTTGGGATTGGCATCGGTGTATGGAATTATGAAAAACCACTATGGCCTGGTGAATGTTTACAGCGAACTGGGTAATGGAAGTACATTTAATCTTTATCTGCCTGCTTCGGCTAAAAAAGCCATGGAAGAACAAGCTCAGGATGTAAGCGAGCTAGAAAGCATTGGTCCAAAAACTATTTTGCTGGTGGATGACGAACCTTTCATTCAGGATGTTGGGCAGGAAATTCTCGAGCATCTGGGGCATCAGGTTTTGGTGGCCGGCAGCGGTATGGAAGCCGTGAAAAAACTGGAGGGAAGCCAAGCTGCCATCGATCTTGTCATTTTGGATATGATTATGCCGGAAATGGGTGGTGGAGAGGTGTTTGATCACCTAAAAGATGTTGATCCCGATGTTCGTGTTTTACTTTCAAGCGGTTACAGCATTAACGGACGGGCTCAAGATATACTTGATAAAGGCTGCGTGGGTTTTATTCAGAAGCCATTTACTATAAATCAGTTACGCCAGAAACTTAGAGAAATCAATAATCGTTGAACATCTGCGAATGTGAATAATTGGTGGAATAATTGGGGTCTGAGTCAAATCAAGCAAAACAGTAACTCCTATTGGATTAGACTATGGGTTGATATTGCCAAGGATAAGTTCTCATTTTTTCAAAACTTTCCCAAGTAAACCTTCTCAGCGATAGGGCTCTGTGTTATGCATATACGACCAAAGCTCAAGTTTGAGGTTTAGCATGAAGGTTGATATTGCCAAAGACAATATTGATATATGTAAAGCAAACTGAATTAGAGTAAATTATGCTCACGTATGAGAATGCTCTCAAAATACTGTATCGCTACGGAAACGGAGCAGCGTGGATCCAACATTGTCTGGCTGTTGCCGACTCGGCAACCATTATTTCCGAGGCTTTAAGAGAAAAAGTCGACCTCGATATCGAGTTTCTCCGCTCCGCGGCACTCCTGCATGATATTGGCCGGTATGTGACCCATGATCCAATCCTTCACGGTGTGGAAGGGTATAAGCTGCTCACTGAAATGGGTCATCACAAAGAAGCCTTTGTTTGTGCTTCGCATATTCTCTATGGTATAAACAGCCGTGAAGCGGTTAAGTATGGTCTGCCGGAAAAAGATTTTATTCCTATCTCTTTTGAAGAAAAGCTGGTACCACTAATCGATTTCATGGTCGAATTTGACAAGCCAACCACTTTAAAAAAGCGGTTTTCCTCTCTGTATGAGCGTAATATCGGCAATGACTGTTTCTTGGCCAAACTTGCTGAGGCTGAATTAAAGGCAACCTCATTTCAGCATAAAATCAATGAAAATTTTGGCATTTTATTGGAAGATCTTGTAAATTCATGAGCGATTACAATGTAAAATGAGGAGGGAGAAAAATGGAGCAACAGATCAAGATTATGCCATGTCTCGATATGCAGAATGGCCGCGTTGTCAAGGGCGTTCATT
>JAOZLI010000099.1 GCA_029934915.1 Desulfocapsa sp.
ATTGGAGTAAATTTCTCTTGCAGACTGAAAAGATGGGGCAGCCCAAGCCAGTATAACAAAACGTGATTACCATCAAAGCTCAGGTAAATGAAAAATGAAATTGTAGGAGCCCCGCCCCTGCGGGCGATTTTACCGAGTTAGCAACACTCTACAATCGCTCGCAGGGGCGAGCTCCTACATCAAATATAGTTTAGCTGAGCTTTGATGGTAATCAGGTAACAAAAAGCAGTTTTAACAGAGTGAAAAATTGAAGGGGGCTATTTTTCACAGACTTTTTTCAGATAGTCCAGCCACTGCTCCATCCCTTCACCACTGGTGGCGGACAGGTCCATGACCTGCAGATCAGGGTTCAGCTGTAGGGCATCCCGTGTTGCATCTTCCACACGAAAGTCAAAATAGGGTAAAAGATCTGTTTTTGAGATGATGAATAGCTGTGAGCTGTGGAATGCTTTTGGGTATTTTGCCGGTTTATCAGGGCCTTCCGGAACAGAAACCAGAACGATACGGTGATGTTCGCCAAGGTCAAAGGTGGCTGGACAGACAAGATTTCCTACATTTTCAATAAAGAGAATATCAAGCTCTGTTCCCCCCTCTTCATGCTCCAGCAGATGAATACCTTTGTGAATCTGCGCAGCATCAAGGTGACAGGCTCCTCCGGTGGTGAGTTGAATCACCGGTACTCCTTTTTTGCGGATTCGCTCGGCATCCCTTTCGGTTTCAATATCTCCCTCAATTACACCGATACGGATTGTATCACCGATGGCTTCGATTGTTTTCTCGAGAAGTGTGGTTTTTCCGGAGCCGGGACTGGAGATCATGTTGATGACCACCGCTCCCATCTTGTCAAAATGCGCTCTGTTTTTTTCAGCCATTGCCGTATTGGCAGCAAACAGGCTTTGATGTACTTCTATTATTTTAGAATCGTGACTATGTTCTTCTGGTTTCAGGTCACATCCGCATGCGTCGCACATAATGTAGTATCCTTATTCCATCTCAACCTGCAGGAGGATGAGATCATCACTCCCTTCTGGTGAGAAAAGTGTTTCAGAACAGTGGGGACAACTATCTGGCCTCTGTTCCGCTTTTATCTGTTTGCCGCAGCCACAACAGCGATAACTGGCTGCGGGGCTGATAATTTTTAGTTCTGCATCTTTCGTTAATGGTTCCTCTTTAGCCAGGATATCAAATCCAAACTGAAAAGAGTCAATCACAACCCCGGAAAAGGGGCCAATCTCCATGCTTACACTGATAACTTTGTTCTTGTTATGCTGGGTAGCAAGGGTTTGCAACTGGCCAAGTAAACCCATCACCAGAGACATTTCATGCATGTACTTTCTCTTTTTTCGTAATGGTGTAGCCCAGGGTACCTAGACGTTCAACAAGTTTTTCACTAATTTTTGCAACTTGCGGAGCAACCACATCTGACATTTCCAGCCCTGTTTCCATACTTTTTGGAATCACGCAGAAAAACTCAACCATACCAGGCTCCATCCCCCGGAATTTACAAATATCGAGCATTTCGAGGATTCCTAACTGGTGAGGTGACATCCGGGTCTGTATGGCGCCATCCTTGGTATCTTCTGCCGAAAAGGTGTAGAGACTACCCGGAGTTGCATCTTTCAGATTTACCACATCCACAACAAAGATCGGGTCATGGTCTTCCAGAAACGGGGCCATATAGATCCCTGCAGTGCCGCCATCCATAAGTGTTACTGAGTCCGGGAAGTTGTAGTGCTTCTCAAGATGTTCTATCACATGAATTCCAAAACTCTCATCAGAGAGCAGAAGGTTGCCAATCCCTAGAATTCCGGCATTTTTTATTGAATTTTCCATATGTTCCTTAACAGATTCGAGGTAATGGTTCTCCGTGCAGGGGGCTAATCACACGAGAGCCACCGATGCCAGTTCGTAAAACAACTCGTCCACCCTTGCCAGCGGTGAGTGTTCCAATAAGAGCTGCTTCCCTGCCAACGTTTGTGGATTGCATTAGTTCTAAGGCCTGCTCCGCATGCTTCGGGTCTACCAGTAGTAGGCACTTGCCTTCATTGGCAAGATAAAGCGGATCCAGGCCCATTATTTCACAGGCGGCGCGGACTTCTTTATGAACAGGAAGATCCTGCTCTGTTATCTCCACCGTCAAGTCGCAGGCTTCTGCTATTTCGTTCAGTGATGTCGCCACTCCTCCCCTTGTGGGGTCACGTAGGGTGTGGAGGCTTCCTGCAGGTAATTTGTCAAGGAGCAGGGCGACAAGCTCATGCAGAGCGGCTGAGTCACTGGCCAGGTTTCCCTCAAGGCTGATGCCTGCCCGACGGGTCATAATGGTAATACCATGATCCCCCATGGAGCCGGAAAGCAGGATACTGTCCCCTTCTTGGGCCATGGTGGATGATACGGAGACCTCATCGGCCACAAAGCCAATGCCTGAGGTGTTGATGAAAATTTTATCACATTTTCCCCGGGGTACAACCTTGGTGTCTCCGGTTACCACAGGAACATCTGCAGATTTGCAGCAGTCAGCAATGGAAATGATGATTCGTTCCAGATCCTGCAAAGGAAACCCTTCTTCCAGAATCAGGCCAAGGCTTAAACACAAGGGGCGTGCCCCGCGCATGGCCAGATCGTTGACGGTACCGTGAACGGCCAGGGTACCAATGTTACCACCTGGAAAAAAAAGGGGATCAACCACATAACTATCTGTACTAAAGGCCAGTTTTCCCGGCTGGTTGGGAAGGACAGCACTGTCTTCAAGGGATCCCAGTATCGGATTGTCCAGATATTTGAGAAAGAGTTTTGAAATTAACTCCTGACTGGCAATACCGCCACTGCCATGGTCAAGGAGTACACATTCGTCAGTTTTCATTAGTCACCATATTTATAAAACGCAGCGCATGTTCCTTCGCTGGACACCATACATGGGCCTATGGGATTGGCTGGAGTGCAGCGTTTCCCAAACAAAGGACAAGCTGTAGGCTGCTCTTTACCTTTTAAAATTTCACCGCAGCGGCACCCTTTGGGTTCTTCCGCAGGTTCGAGTTTGATATCGAGACGTTTAGTGACGTCAAAGTGTGCGTATTTGTCGCGTATGGCCAGACCGCTGGCTGGAATCATGCCCAGTCCCCGCCATTCCATATCAGCAGGTTCAAAGATTTCATCAACCATCTTCGTTGCCCGTGCATTGCCTTCCCAACTTACAACACGGGTATATGCGTTTTCTACTTTAGGTTCTCCTTTGGCAATCTGTCTTGCCAGTAAAACCAATGCCTGAAGGATATCTGCTGGTTCAAACCCACCCACGACACAGGAGAGATTATACTTGTCTACCAGTGGTTGGTATGCACCGGCTCCAATAATAGCACTCACATGGCCGGGGCAAAGTAGTCCATCAATCTGTAGATCCGGATCATCCAGCAGGGCAATCAGTGGCGGGGGCATCACCTTGTGGGTGGAAAATACCGCAAAATTATCAATCTGCTGGTTATGTGCAGCCATTATAGTAGCAGCAATGCCTGGAGTTGTGGTCTCAAAGCCTACACCCAGAAAGATAATAAGATCCTTCGGATATTTCCGTGCAAGATCGAGACTGTCCATGGCGGAATAGACGATGTCTATATGTGCCCCTTGCGATGATGCATTGGCAAGGGAGCTGTTTTTACTTCCAGGCACTCGAAACAGATCGCCAAACAGGGCGATGCGTGTGTTTTCCATTTGGGCCATTTCAATAATGGCATCAATATGCGAAGCAGATGTTACACAAACCGGACAACCGGGCCCTGAAACCAGGTCAAGGCCTTCGGGAAGCAGGGAGCGCATACCGCTGCGGAAGATGGACATGGTGTGAGTGCCACACACTTCCATAACTCGGAAAGGTTTGGTGACGGCGCGTTGCAACTCTTCAAGCAACGGTTCAGCAAGCTTTTGATCTCTAAATTCGTCGAGATATTTCATGAAATTTCAGTCTTCTCCACCATCTCACGCATAAGGCGAATATTTGTCTCAGCTTCTACCGGATCAAGGGTATGAATAGCAAAACCGGCATGGATAATCAGATAGTCACCAAGTTCAGGCCAGCGATCAACGATATCAAGCCGGGTTTCTTTGCGGATACCATCGATAGCCACCACCGCTATTTGTGATTGCAGGAAATCATCGGGATCGCCTTTTATTTCAAGGACTTTCATGGGTACTGCCAGACACATGTGCTAAACCTCCTATAACTGCCTGTCCAAGTGCAATGCCACCGTCATTCACCGGGATTTTTGTTCCGGTATAGACGGTGTAGCCAGCGTGTTCCAGAAGAACAAACAGGCCTTCCTGTAAAAGCATATTTTGCATGCAGCCCCCAGAGAGGACCACAGTTTGCAATCCTGCTTTTTTGCCCAGTGTATCGCTGAGGGCAAAAAAGCTGCGAATCAGACAGAGGTGAAAATCGAGAGCAATTGTTTCGATGTTCACTCCTGCATTCAGTTGTTGAACAATTCGTGCTACTATCTCACTCTGTTGTAAGATCAGTCGCCCCTCTTCCTGGAGCGTGGAAGCAGCAAATTGAAATTCCTGGAGAAGCTCGGCTAAGGGTGTTTCCTGCATTGCTCCTTTAGCCAGTGATTCCAGTTCCATTGCTGCCTGTCCCTCGTAATCCATTTCCTGGCAAACGCCCAGAAGGGCAGCAACTCCATCAAAAAGACGACCACAGCTTGTGGTGAGTGGACAGTTAAATTTTTGTTCCATTAACTGCCAGACGATTGTCTGTTTGTTTCTCTCTTCTTCGTGGAGGTCTTGCTCGATTGCATCCCGGGAAAGTCCAGTGTGGTGGAGCAGAGACAGGCCCATACGCCATGGATTTTCCGCTGCAGCATCACCACCGGGCAGCAACATGGAGGCTAGCGAGCCTACACGTTTGTACTCTGTGCAGTCCACTTCAAAAACTTCCCCACCCCAGAGCGTATTGTCATCTCCTAATCCACTGCCATCAAGAATTATGGCCAGTGCTTTTTCCTCAATTCCGTGCTCCACTAAAACTGCGACAGCATGTGCATGATGATGCTGCACTTTATACAGGGGAAGGCCAGTTTTTGCAGCATACTGACTGCTTAAATAATCGGGGTGCAGATCGCAGACCACAAGCTCCGGTTCCACCTGAAGCAGTTTAGTAAAATGATATATGCTTTCTGTATAAAAATCCAGTGATTCCAGATTAAAAAGATCTCCGATGTGCTGGCTCAGAAAGGCCTCTTTTTCTCTTGTCAGGCAAAATGTTGACTTGAGACCGGCACCACAGGAAAGGATATTTGCTAATGTTTGAGAAAGAGCGGTTGCAGATGGAACATATCCTCGTGATCTGCGTAAAATTTGTAACCCCCGGCTACTGTTTCTGACGACGGAATCATCTACCCGGGTGACGATATCCCGATTATGAAGAAGAAATGAATCCGCAATGGATTCTAGTCCCTTGAGGGCCGCATCATTGGCTGTGAATATTGGTGCACCACTCCTGTTACCACTGGTCATTACCAATGTTTTGGGACAATCCTTTTCCAGAAACAGTAGTTGATGGAGCGGTGTGTAAGGGAGCATCAGCCCAATTTCTGCAATATTCGGAGCAAGGGACGGGGCCAGTGTGTTTTTGTGCAAGGGCAGCAGCAGTATGGGATGCTGGGTTCCCTGTAATATCTCCGTGTCACTTGCGCTTATATCACAAAACGAATGTGCCTCTACCAGATCAGCAGCCATGACGGCCAGGGGTTTTGATTTACGTCCCTTTCGTTGGCGCAAACGTTGAACGGCTGTTTCAGAACGTGCATCCACCACCAGGTGAAAACCACCTAGTCCCCGCATGGCTACAATCTTTCCATCCTTCAGGTCTTTTGCAACAGTTTGAAGAACTGAGCCAACCACCAGTTTGTTTCCGTTTTTATCATGATAGGAAAGTTCCGGCCCACATACAGAGCAGGCGTTGGGTTGGGCATGGAAACGTCTGTTTTCTGGATCTTCATACTCTGCTTTGCAGTCTGCGCAGAGTGGAAAGCAGTTCATGGAAGTCCCTGAACGATCATACGGTATTTCTGTAACAATGGAATAACGGGGACCGCAGTTGGTGCAGTTGGTAAACGGATATTGAAAGCGTCGGTTCTGTGGATCTGCAATATCCTGTAGACAGTCACCACAGGTAGCAATATCTGCCGGGATAATCGCCTTGCTCTTTGCTGTGGAAACACTTTTTAAAATACTGAAAAGAGTAAATTCTTTCAGTTTCGGATATGTTTTTTGCTCAATGGAACTGATACGTGCAAGTGGTGGAGGGCTCTCGTGCAGAGCGTCAAGAAATGACTGAATTGAAGAAGCCGTGCCTTCAATTGTAATGACAACACCCTGGTCAGAGTTGAGGATAGATCCGACCAGGTTACATTTTTTGGCTAAACGATAAACAAAGGGGCGAAAACCAACACCCTGGACAATGCCCTGGATAACGATTTCCACCCCGTGGGTAGCTAATTCTGACATATTTTACGATTTAAATTTCATCCCGTTAATCATGGAAGAGATAAGTCCTTCCGGTGATCTCACTTCATTCCAAATCACAATATATACATGAACAAAGGCGAAAATGATAAAGTACCACATCAATAAGTGATGAATAAACCGACCATTCTGTTGAGAGCCGAAAATTGCATTGCCAATGCCCTGCCAGGTGGCAGCCTCAGGGAACAGCAGATAAAAACCTGCAATTAATTGAAAAACAGCAGCAATTATTGTCAGGATGTAACTCATTCCGGCCATCACATTATGTCCGGGACGATCATCGTGCTTGTCACTCACGTAGCTGTAATACCCAAGTGTCGTGGTCAGGCTTTTGATATTACGAGGAGTGATGGGCAGAAAATCCCAGATCCGCTCCTGACGATTGCCAAAGAAAAACAAAAATATTCTCACTCCTATTGCGGCAGTGAAGAGATATCCTGCCAGGAAATGCCAGTAGCGCATGGTGGCCATGGGAAAAGAAACACTGCCTTCAAGGGTGGTGTTGGTCCACGGGGTATTTATATAGAACCCCGTTACCACAAGTGCAATAATAGATAGCACCAGCGACCAGTGGTATAAGCGGAGCAGGATTCCCCACACCTTTGTTTTTTCGTAGTTCATAACAATCCCTCTCGTCGTTAGAGTGCTTTGACTTTACTTATCTCCTGTCCGTTCTGATCAACCGTATGTACTGCGCAGGCAATACAAGGGTCGAAGGAATGGACGGTACGCAAAAGTTCCAGGGGTTGTTCTGCATCGGCCACAGGATTCCCCACAAGGGATGCTTCATAAGGGCCGGCTACACCATCAGCATCTCGTGGACCTGCATTCCAGGTGGAAGGTACAACGCACTGATAATTTTTGATCTTACCATCCCTGATAACGATCCAGTGAGAGAGGATTCCGCGTGGTGCTTCGTGTATTCCGTAACCCTGTTGTTCACCCTGTGGAAATACCGGTTTATTAAAGATCTCAAGATCGCCCTTACCGATATTATCCACCAGCAGTTCCCAGTGTTTAATGGCAAGGTCACCAAGCATGGAGGCGCGAACCGCTCGTGCCACATGACGACCAAGGGTTGAGTGAAGAACTTCAGGCCCAACAGTAACACCTGCCACGCTGGAAACCAGTGACAGTGCATTGTTAACGTTTTCGATGATGGGTTTATGGCCCTGTGCATACCCAACAAGCATCTGGGCAAGGGGACCAACCTGCATGGGTTTACCCTGGAAGCGGGGTGCCTTAATCCAGGAATACTTGCCATCATCCTGGAAGTCGCTATACTTGGGAATGGTGTCTTCTTCGTATGGATGTTTTGACCAGTCGCCGTCATACCAGGCATGTGTGATATTCTCCACCACGTTGTCACGGAAATAGTCATCGTTGAAGGAGGTGATGCCTTTGACGGTGCTTAGATCCCCGTCCATGATGGTGCCGCCGGGCAGATCAAATTTAGTGGAATTGGTGTTGAGCACCATATCCGGTGTTGCCAGATAATTTTTCACGCCAGCGCCGTAGGGGAGCCAGTCTTTATAGAGGGCACCAACAGCTACAACATCTGGCAGATAGACCTGCTGGATAAAGCCTCGTACCTCTTCAAGCAGTTGTTTGATCCAGTAGAGACGCTCCATATTCAGGGCCGAATCACTGTCCGGGTTGAGTGCTGTGGTCACACCACCAACGGAAAGGTTCTGGATATGGGGGTTCTTGCCGGAGATAATTCCAAGGGCCTGGGTGGCTTTTCTTTGGTAATCAAGGGATTCCAGATAGTGGGAAACGGCCATGAGGTTTGCCTCAGGTGGCAGTTTCATGGCTGGGTGTCCCCAGTAGCCGTTGGCAAAGGGGCCAAGCTGACCGGAGTCAACCAGAGCTTTCAGCTTTCCTTTTACCGCTGCAAAACGTTTAGCACTGTTGCCGGGCCAGTCAGAAAGCGAATTAGCAAGAGCCGCTGTCTTTTTCGGATCAGCTGACAGAGCTGACACAACATCCACCCAGTCAAGGGCTGAGAGCACATAGAAGTGAACAATGTGATCCTGCAGGGCATGGATAGACATTACAATATTTCTGACATACTGAGCATTTATTGGAATCTCCATGCCAAGTGCATTTTCTACTGCTCGCACTGAAGCCAGAGCATGAACTGTGGTACAGACACCACAGATTCGCTGGGTGAAGAGCCATGCATCCCGGGGATCACGTCCCTGGAGGATGGTCTCAATTCCACGGAACATCTGTCCAGATGACCATGCTTTGGTCACCTGCCCGTTGTCGATTTCTGCATCAATTCGTAGGTGACCCTCAATTCTGGTGATGGGGTCGATTGTTATTCGCTGAACCATAAGTTTTCTCCTTATTATCCTTTCTTAAGTACAGATTTGCCAATACCTACCACCGCATGAATGGCAGCTCCAGCTGCTGCGACGCCAAGTATCTTTTTGCCGGCACTGTCAGCATCTGTGACAATTCCGGTTCCTGGAATGGAAACTTGTGGAA
>JAOZLI010000343.1 GCA_029934915.1 Desulfocapsa sp.
CAAGTTTCAGTTCTTGAGACCACTCACAGTTATATCCCTCATCGGTCATATCAATACAGGGTTTGGTCACATCCAGTTCATCGAGCACCTGAATGGTTTTGAGTTCGATATAACGGCTGCCGGTAAGCCAAGCCACGACAATGTTCTGAGCAAGCTGGGTATGGGGGCCGGATGCCACTCCAAGTGGTGTTTCAAGGAGTTCTCCATAACGATGCATGCGAAAAGCATCTGAGGAATCAGGGGTAAAAAATTGCTCTTTACCAATACCGAATATTTCATTTCGTTCTTCAAGGTCAGTGAGAATCCATTTGAGAAGAACGTCAATATCTGTGCAGAAAAAGAGATCTTTTTTCATTTAATTTTACTCCTGTATAGTAATCTTTCGCTTGATGTACTGTCCGAATCCTTTTGAACCAAGGAGTTTTCCGTCACGAACCAGAATTTCGCCCCGAAGCATAACTGTTTTGGGCCAACCTTTTACAGTCATGCCTGCAAAAGGAGTGTAGTCCACATGCTGATGTAACGAATCTGTGCTGACACTCTTTTCTTCCGCTGGGTCAAGGATCATGAGATCTGCATCTGACCCGATTTCGATGGAACCTTTTTGCGGAGCTAATCCCATAATACGTGCAGGATTAGTTGCAACAAGCTGAACAAAACGGTTGAGATCAATTCTATTTTTTAACACGCCCTCTGAGAAAAGAAGTGGCACACGGGTTTCAACTCCTGGGATACCACCCGGAGCCTTAAAGATATCCGCTTTTCCATTTTTCAGCTTTTGCGCAAAAGAAAATGAGCAATGATCGGTGGCCACCACATCGATTGTTCCATCCGCGAGCCCCTCCCACAGGGCATCACAATCATGCTGTTTTCTTAGCGGTGGGGACATAATATATTGCAGCCCTTTGTTGTCCGCTTTCTGGTAACAACTATCCGTGAGAGTCAGGTATTGGGGACAGGTTTCAGCATAGACAGGAAGCCCTTTTTTTCTGGCATTTCTAATTACTTCAAGCCCTGAAGCTGTGGAAAGATGGACAATATAAAGAGCTGCGTTTCCGGCAGCCCGTGAAAGCGCAATGAGCCTGTTTACGGCTTCGGCCTCTGAGTAATCCGGTCGGCTTTTGGGATGAGATATTGGATTAGAAATATCACCTTTATTTCGTAATTCTTGTGTCAACGCGCTAATTATTGCGTGGTTTTCTGCATGAAACGCAGTGAGTCCACCGGCTGCATGGGTGGCTTTCATCACTTTAATGATGTCGGTATCATCAAGGCGGCCACCGTAGGTCAGGTAAACCTTCAAGCTTGGTATCCCGCTTACGGTCAGATCTTTAATCGCATCCAGCACGTTTTCGTCAACATGCTGGACAACACCGTGGAAACCGTAATCAATGACCATCTCATCTTTGGCCTGGTCACGATACAGATCCATTTGATGGTTCAGGCTACAGCCGACAGGCCCAAATCCGGGGTGCTCGACAATACAAGTGGTACCGCCATGGACAGCAGCTACAGAGCCGTGGTAGAAACCATCGCTTACCTTTTCGTCTCCAACCTGCAGGTTTAAGTGGGTATGAACATCTATAGCGCCGGGCATGACGTAACAGTCTGTGGCATCAATAATTTCAGAACAGTCTGCACGGTCTGGATTTTCACCAATGACAACAATACGTCCTTTTTCAATCAGAATATCTGATTGAAAAATTTCGGTGGCTGTTACCACCGTGCCGCCAGTTACCAGTGTGCTCATCGTTTACTCGCTAAGTTTGGCCCAGAGACGATTGCCCTGCTCACGTGCGTATGAAAATATTTCTTCCTCATCCACGAGCGTTGATTTCCGATCTTCCACAATCACCCGACCCTGTGCAATAACCGTGTTAACGTGGAGGGCTTCCAGACCAAAAAGAAAATGGCCATAGAAGTTTTCGTCAGTTACCTCGGTGGGAGTGTCGTAATCCAGAATAACAAGATTATTCAGATCATCACCAATTCCTTCAAATTGACCAAGGTAACTGTGAACATTACGAAAACGACGATACACTTCATCATAGCCAATACCACCGGTGGTGGAACAGACAAGGTGATGGGCCTTGGCAGATCGAAGCATATCGTTATGCATGCCGTCTGTACCCAGCATGATGTTATTTAACCAGTCATAATCGGTGAGCCCGACGTTGTTATTCTGGTTGGATTCAACATTGGAAACAACCCATACCGGAGAAGCTGCGATTATTTTTCGTTCCTCGTCATTACAATGTACGCAGTGTCCAAGGATGGTTTTAGAACTTTCGAGTCCTCCCAGATCACGAAGCCGCTCCGCAACCCGTTTATTATAAGTTTTTTCGCAGTGCACTTCATCGGCAACATCTTCTGCAACATGAATGTGCAGGCCGGTGTTGTATTTGCGGGCAAGGCTGACGGATTTTTCAAAAAGATCATCGCCCACAGTAAAAGAGGCATGGAGACCGATCAGGCCGGGACGGCCGGAGGCAAGATAGGAGTCATGTTCGGCAAGACTTTTCTCTGCAAGCTCGGCACCATTTCGATCAGAAGACTCATGGCACATGAGATGGCCTATGCCGCATCGTTCAAATGCACTGGCAACGGTTTCAAGGCTGCCTTCAACATGCATGGGAGAAGCGTGATGATCAATACAGAATGTTACACCACGGCGAGCCATCTGCAGGGCAGCAGCAAGGGCACTGGCTTCAACCATATCCTTATCGA
>JAOZLI010000344.1 GCA_029934915.1 Desulfocapsa sp.
GCCATGTCGCAGGCACCCTGTACATTGTTTTGCCCTCGTAGAGGGTCAACACCGCTATGCTTTTTCTCCACATTGCCGGTGAGCATGGCCAGATTGGCTACTGCCTGGACATTGTTGGTGCCGCAAGTATGCTGGGTGACTCCCAGGCAGTAACAGATTACGGATTTACTGCTTCGTGCGTAGATACAGGCTGCCTCATGTATGGCCTTGAGCTCAATTCCCGTGGTTTTGCTTAGGTTTTCAAGGTCAAGGCTGTGTAGATAATCACGAAGGGCGATGAAGTTTTCCGTACGCATGGAGATGAAAAGATCGTCGGCCAGATCTTCATCCAGGATGATGCGCATCATGCAATTAATGAGGGCAATATCAGTTCCCGGCCGCAGGTTTAGATGGATATCAGCTTCCTTGGCAATATCTGTTCGTCTGGGATCAATTACAATCAGTTTAGCACCCTTATCAACTGCCTCCAGAATGTTACGTGCAATCTGCGGATGGGTTTCTGTGGTATTGGAACCGGTGACCAGAATAACGTCAGAGCTTCCTAATTCGCCTATGGAATTAGTCATGGCACCCGATCCAAAACTTGTGGCAAGACCTACCACGGTGGAAGAGTGTCAGAGTCTGGCGCAATGATCAATATTGTTGGTACCGATTCCAACCCGGGTAAGTTTTTGCAGCAGGTAATTTTCTTCGTTGGTGCATTTAGCTGAAGATAGAACACCAATTGCATCCGGCCCGAATTGTTTTTTTGTTTGTAAAAGAGCATCTGCTGTAACATCAAGCGCCTCGTTCCAGCTCACAGGGACCAACTTGCCGTTCTTCCGTAACAATGGCTTGGTCAGGCGGTTTTTGGAGTGAATAAACTGGTGTAGATGCCAGCCTTTTGAACAAAGGTTTCCCCGGCTTATGGGGTGATTTCTGCTGGGGTAAGAGCCTACAACACGATTGTTCTTGACTGAGAGGTACACTCCACAGCCACAGCCGCAGTAATTGCAAATGGTCAGGGTGTTCTGCATATGTGCTCCATACCGAGAAGGTTGTTGTATATGTGGCTCTGGCGCGTTGAAGGCTGTTGGTAAAGTTGAATAGCCCATGCTTTTCCTGATAGCCTACAGCCTAAACAGCTAACACGCTGAGTAGTTCCTGTAATTTAATGTTATCAAAAAGGACTAATAGCTGTCAAATAGATGGTTGGTATGATTTTGTGGCCTTCGCAAAAGAATTCCTTTGCAAAAATTCTTAACTAGAGTAATATGCGTAGTTTTTCTGCATTTAGAAAATGTTGAAAATGTGGCGAAATAGCTAATTTCCTGATTTTTTTTGGGTTCGCTTTTTTGCCTTTGTTTTATCTGTTGAATAAGGAGTTGCAGTACACTGTGGCTCCTTATTTTTTTATTTCATAGTTAGCTCTTTAGTACGTGAGCTAGTCGGGTTTGCCGACAGAAAGAATTTGTAGAGGGTAGCAGTCATGAGTGTAGATTTAAGCAATGTGCGAAATATCGGGATCAGTGCCCATATTGATTCAGGGAAAACAACCCTGACCGAGCGCATCCTGTTTTATACCGACAGGATCCATGCCATCCATGATGTTCGTGGAAAAGATGGTGTTGGCGCCAAGATGGACTCCATGGAACTTGAAAGAGAGCGTGGAATTACCATTCAATCAGCTGCCACCTTCTGTAACTGGAAGGGAAATGATATTAATATCATTGATACTCCCGGCCATGTTGACTTTACCGTGGAAGTTGAGCGTGCCCTTCGTGTTCTTGATGGCGCAGTCCTTATTCTCTGTTCTGTTGGTGGCGTGCAGTCGCAGTCCATCACTGTTAACAGGCAGATGGATCGCTACAATGTTCCTCGTATCTCATTCATTAATAAGTGTGATCGTACCGGTGCCAATCCAGAGCGTGTTACCGGACAGCTTCAGGAAAAACTTGGTCTGAATGCACATATGATGCAGCTCCCCATCGGTCTTGAGAATGATCTTGAGGGTGTTGTTGATCTTGTTACCATGAAGGCTCTTTATTTTGATGGCGAGAACGGTGAGACTATTCGTGAGGAAGAAATTCCTGCGAACCTGAAAGAGCAGGCCGATGAGAAACGTGAAGAGCTTCTCGACGCAGTTTCCATGTTCTCGGAAGAGTTGATGGAAGTTATGCTTGAAGAAGGGGAGATCGAGTCACAGCTTGTGAAGGATGCTGTTCGTGCCGGAACTCTTGCCCTTGACTTCTCTCCTGTTTTTATCGGTTCTGCCTACAAGAATAAAGCGGTTCAGCCTCTGCTTGATGCCGTGGAGTACTATCTCCCCTGTCCCACCGATGTTGAAAATATCGGACTTGACCTGGATAAAGATGAAGAGGAATTCGCTGTAAGTAACGATGACGAAGATCCTCTTATTATGCTTGCTTTCAAACTTGAAGATGGACGTTATGGCCAGCTTACCTACGTTCGTACTTACCAGGGTACCCTGCACAAGGGTGATAGTGTGATCAACGTTCGAACCGGTAAGAAAGTGAAAGTTGGACGTCTGGTTCGTATGCATTCCGATGAGATGGAAGAAATTGATTCCTGCGGTTCCGGCGATATCGTTGCCTTGTTTGGTGTCGATTGCGCATCAGGCGATACTTTCACCGATGGCAAGATAACCTGTTCCATGAGCTCCATGTATATTCCTGAGCCTGTTATTTCTCTGGCGATTATTCCGTCTGATAACAAAGCACAG
>JAOZLI010000345.1 GCA_029934915.1 Desulfocapsa sp.
TTGCGCTTATCACCATATGAATTGATACCTTTCCAGGTATATACTGGCATTTTTTTCTCCTACTTGATCGAACTGTTTATATAATAGTTCTGAACAATTTTAAGGCATATCACCGCTTACTTGAATGCTAAAATCGCCCCTTATAAGCCCTGTCTATTATTATTTCATAAATACTGGCATAATTACAAGGAATTAAATAGAGTCATCTCGACCCAAATTTATTCTATATCAAGGAATTATAGATTACAAGTTAGTCTGAAAAAATGTTTGAAGAGGCTTGAAGGAATAAGGCAGAAACATAAGAGAGTAAATTTTGTATGTAGTTTTATTTGTGTGCTACAGAAATGGCGTAATAATAGTATGATGCGAAAACGTTTATGGTTGTTTCCTATGGTTTGTCTTTTGTTCTTGTGCTGAGAAGATATTGTTGGTAGTATATTTAATTTTTTTGAAATTTATTCTTATTAATTATTTATCGATTTTGGGCACTTTGAATAATTCTGATATTCTTTTCACCTTGATAGGTGAGTAATTCTAATCTCTTATGAGTTTAGAGAAGAAGGTTATTGTTCAAGTAGTCTATATAATTGTCTGTTTTACATTGAGGAGGACAGTATGCAGGATCAAGCTGCTATAAGTTTTAGTGAAAGAAATTTTCAACCTGTTGTTGAAAAATGTGAAGGGTGTGACAGAATAGTAGAAGAGTCAGGTTCACAGTTTTGTCGGTCGTATCTCCAACCAGAGTCTAAGTGGCGTCTTGGGATCTGCAATTTTGCTACCCACGCAAAACCTGAGATTACAGTTGCCACAATTCGTATTAACCCATTGAAGGCTGCTAAACGAGCTTCTGCCAAGAAAGTCTGATTCTATTTAGTGCCTTACTCCATAGTTTCTGTCATAAACAACAAGAAAATATGGATCAGGTTTTGTGCTAGTTTGTTACAAGCACCACCAAGGCACTTATTTTCAGCTTGCCTGCGTTAGTCTTCATTCGTACGATGGGCGTTACTTCAATGAAGTGACGCCTTTTTTTTGTTGTATTAGGTCTTTGGGGCCCCGAAGACCAAGTTATTTCTTACCGAAGCCTTATACCGGTCTTGTGCCAAAAATTGCTGTGCCCACACGAATAAATGTGGATCCTTCTTCAATGGCCACCGTATAGTCATGTGACATTCCCATGGAAAGTTCCACGTTGTTATTATCAAAAAAGAGATTCTTTGTTGCACATTTCTGACTAAGTTTCCTTAAATTTTTGAAATGCACTCTGGTTTCTTCAAGATTTGTTGAAAAAGGGGGGATGGTCATCAATCCTTTGGCGCGGAGTTGAGGAAGGGACTGTATCTTTTCGAGAAGTGCCTGCGTTTGTTCTGGAGCAACACCAGACTTGTTCTGGTCATATCCAATATTTACCTGAACAAGTATGTCTAGTTTTTTTTCTAACTTTTCCAAATGTTTGTTTAAGGCATTTGCAAGTTTTATCCTGTCCACCGTTTCAACCATACTAAATATCTCTGCGGCAACTTTTGCCTTATTGCTCTGCAAATGACCAATAAAGTGAAAGTTAGCATTACTTATACGTTCGCGTTTACCCTGTGCTTCCTGGATATAATTTTCACCAAAAAGGAACTGCTCAGCTGCAATGGCTTCCTGGATGCTTTCAATGGAATGACGCTTTGAGACTGCAAGTAATTTAATCGTTGCCGGATCTCGGTTGCAGGCAATGGCTGTTTCTGTGATTGCCTCACGAATGTTCTGTATGTTTTTGCGGATACTCATAGTGTTTATCTGCCTGGTGTGTAACGAAAAAGTTTCTGTACGTTATTGCTTGTCTGCTCAGCAACTTTTGCAATGGATACACCTTTTAATTCAGAAACTTTTTGTGCCGTATAGGCTAAATAGGCCGGTTCGTTTCGTTTGCCACGCCATGGAACAGGGGCAAGAAAAGGGCCATCTGTTTCAAGCAGTAGTGATGTCAGAGGGATATCGATAACGACTTTCTGGAGATCTTTGCCATTTTTAAAAGTAACCACGCCTGGAATAGAAATGTAAAACCCGAGTTCCATAACTTTTCTCGCAAGATTCGTATCTCCAGAAAAACAGTGCATTACTCCACCATCAGGAAAAGGAGCGTTTGCCTGCAAGAGGGCAAGGCAATCGTCGTGAGCGTCTCTGTCGTGTATAATAACAGGGAGTTTTAACTCTTTTGCCAGTACCAATTGTTCCTCAAAACGTTTTAACTGGATTTGTTTGGGCGAGTATTCCTTGGCATAATCAAGACCTATCTCCCCGTAAGCAACAATATGCTTTGTGTTGGCGGCAACAAGTTTACGAATGCGAGAGTAGGTTCCGTCGTCTATTTGTTCAGCGTCATGTGGGTGTACCCCCACAGTGGCTTTGAGCATTGGGTATTGTTTGGCCAGCTCCACTGCAGCAAGAGAGCTTTGTTCATCGATGCCAATAGTAATTATGGATTTTATGCCATGGGATTTCGCACGATGGAGTGTTTCTGCAAGGTCTTCCCGGTAGCTCTCCATGTCGAGATGACAGTGGCTGTCGATGAGATAACAGTCCGTCGGCAGTTCGGGGATGGGAGTTTTTGTTTTTTTCATAATTTCACCTGCTTTCTTTTAGCAGATACGATTCTCTGTCGCAACGAGTAAAAGCTTTAAGAAATGCTTTTGTCTTCAATTGAAAGGCATTGTAGGATACAGTTG
>JAOZLI010000346.1 GCA_029934915.1 Desulfocapsa sp.
GGTTGTTCTTTAGCGACAAAAAGACTCATGATGATCGCAGGGATCAGCCAGTTGAGCAGGGCCGGTACAAAGAGGTAGAAAAACTGGCCAAATGTTGCCTGGCCCTTCTGCCATACCATAAGAGTGGTGATGTCACCGAAAGGTGAAAAAGCCCCCCCGGCATTAGCCCCCACCACGATATTGATACAGGCGAGAGCAACAAATTTTTTGTTGGTCGGGGCCACTGCCATAACGACTGCTCCCATGAGCAGGGCCGTGGTCAGGTTATCAGCAATGGGGGAGATCACAAAGGCCAGAAAACCGGTGATCCAGAAAATCTGGCGTAGGGAAAATCCCCTGGAAACGAGCCAGGAACGTAGGGCCTGGAAGACATTGCGCTCATCCATGGAGTTAATATAGGTCATGGCAGCAAGCAAAAAGAGCAACAGTTCGGCATATTCGGTAATATTATGAAGGATTGCATTGTGCGCTTCTTCCGGTGGAATACCCGCCATACGATAACTGATGGCAAGAAGTACCCAGATAAATCCTGCTGCCATCATCACCGGCTTACTTTTACGCAGGTGAGTCTGTTCCTCAAAAATGACGAGTACATAGGCCAACACAAAAAGTGCCAGCGCTGCATAGCCTAAAGTGGTTGCAGTCAGGCTTCTGGCTGTTTCCCCGCCTCCATGGCCGGAAGCAAATGCCTGGCCTGCACCGCCAAGCAATACAATGCAAAGAGTTAGAATAATCTTCATTATTAGTGTCCTTCTGTTGTCTATATTATGTAACGTAGTCCCACCCAACCTGGAACAGTTGGGGTAGCTCTATTCTGCCACCATTAAAAACCGTAAAATATGGAAATTGCGGCCATCATGACCACGAGATACAAAACGGTCATCCCGGCACCGGCCCGGAAATAATCTTTTGTCTTGTATCCTCCGGGGCGCATGATGAGAGCATTAACCTGATGTGTAGGCAGGACAAAAGTGTTGGAACAGGCAACTGCTACCACCAGAGCTGCGGTACGGGGATCAATGCCTGCAGTACTTGCCATATTCATAGCGAGTGGAACCATTAGTACTGTGGCACCGACATTGGAGGCAACAAGAGTGAAAAACGAAGTAAGAATCGCTATAACACTCAAAAGAATCAGGGGTGCTACTGTTCCGAGGCTACCCATAATCGTTTCGGCAATAAGTTTTGCTGCTCCTGTTTTCTCAAAGGCAATGCCCAGTGGAATAAGGCCGGCAAGAAGGAAAACAGTCATCCAGTCAACCGATTCGTAGGCCTCGTCAATGGAGAGTACCTTGGTTAATACCATAAATATTGCACCGGAAAGCAGAGCAATGGAGAGCTGAATATGAAAGCCCATGATCATCGTCAAAGCCAGAACCAACCCGCCAACAGCAAATTTAATCTTGTCTGTGCGGATAATTTCTCCCTGTACCTCTTCGGTAAAGGCGAGGTCTGTTCGCTCTTTCAGATAATGAAATCGTTCCCAGGGACCCTGTAACAACAGAGCATCCCCAGCACGAAGTGGCATTGTTGAAATGTCGCCAACATACGTTCTGTTATCACGAAATACAGCGAGTGGAGTAACTCCATTTTTATTACGAAAGGAAAATGAACGCAGGGTTTTGGAAACCAGTTCTGAACGGGGGGTGATAATTACCTCCATAATTCCGGCATTGTTTGGAGAAAAACTTTCGGCAAATACCTCGAGATCATCTTTGATTTCCCAGTCAAACGACTGAACCATTTTTGCGACCAGGTCGGGAGGGCCTTCAACAATAATGGTGTCTCCTCCCTGGATGGTGCTGGAATAGTCTGGAGTAGATACTGTTGTTCCGCCCTGTGAACTAATACCGAGCACAGTTGTAAAGAAAAAGGGCCTGATCTCAAGTTCCTGCAGAGTTTGCGGGCTTGCAAAAGAATCAGGAATACTGATTTCAAAAAGAGTGCCGATATCATGGTAGGTTCTTTCAAGTTCCTGTGACATGGGGCCGCCACCGGTTTCATCCCCCTGTCCGGAAGGGAGAATAAAACGACCAAACAGCACAAAATAAATGAGAGCAGCAACAATCAGAGCCAGACCAATCGGTGTTACAGAAAAAAGTCCAAAGGGTTCCACGTTGGGATCTGCAATTTTCATCACATCGTTTAAAAGGATAAGTGGACTTGATCCAATCAACGTGATGCAGCCACCGATAATTGCACAAAATCCCATGGGCATGAGGATTCGTGAGACCGGGATATGCGTTTGACGACAGATACGCTTTGCCGCAGGCAGAAACAGTGCAGCAGCACCGATATTCTGCATAAAACTTGAGATAAAGGCAACAGTACCGGAGATAAGGATCATGATCCGGGACTCACTCTTGCCAGCAAACTTGAGCAAAACCCGGGCGAGTGAGTTCATAGCCCCTGTCTTATCGAGCCCTGCACCGATAATAATAACAGCAATAATTGAAACAACAGCATTACTGGAAAGCCCGCTAATGGCCTCTTTTGGAGTAACCAGCCCCAAAAGGGGGAGAAGGATCATCATGATGATGCCGACCACGTCGACACGCACCCATTCAAAAATAAAGAGTAGAATTGCCAGGACCAAAACAGCCATGACTAAAATTATAGGGAGAGTCATTTTTTTCTTAATATCCTTTGTTGGTATTATTGATGTCCGTTGCAACAGCAGGACATCTTATTGTAAGTAAGGTTCGCAGATGTA
>JAOZLI010000347.1 GCA_029934915.1 Desulfocapsa sp.
GATGGATCATCGGAAGGTTTTGTGAGTTTAAGACCGGTAGCCCCTTGTATGCGCAAATCTTCAAGGCGATTTGTCACGCGATCAAGATTTTTCTGGAGCATACGATAGGTGGTTCCTTGAGTGGCTTTCATTTGTTATCTCTGGGTAAAAGAATTATCGTTTCATCTGCATAAGTGAGCCCATCATCTCATCCACAGTGGAAAGAAATTTTGCAGAAGATTCAAACCCACGTTGATATTGAATAAGATTTATCATTTCCTCTTCAAGGGAAACTCCTGCCAGTCCATCCCGTACATTCTGCAGTTGAACCATTGCGTCTTCAGCACCAATAAGGGCGAGTTCGTTCATATTGGCTGCAAGACCGACTCTTGCGGTAATTTTACCGTAATAAGCACCAAAGGTATCACTTCCATCAATGAGATATTCTTCGCCAAGACTAGAAAGTATAAGTGCATTTCGGTTGTCACCAGGAGCAACAGTTGCGGGTGGTGTGGGGGCTGCAGCTGCGGCCACATGATTAGAGTCGGTCAGTGCCATTCCAATATTACGAGATGCATCTATCCACGGATCCGGTGGACCGGGGGGCGCAGGCCACGGACCAGTATTTATGGAAAAGAAATTACGGCCAGTAACACTATCAAGACCAGCTCCGGCAAAATGCTGCTCGTTCACGGCACCACTGATTTCCCAAGCCAGTCGATCCAGATCATCTTTTAATTCTGGTATAAATTCATCCCGCATCTTAAGAAGCCCTTCAAATTCTCCTCCAAGACTACGCAGGCTCAATGGTTTTGTTACGCCACCCACATGAAGAACTAGATCAACATCGGATCCGTTTGGTATTGCTTCAATCTCCATGGCCATATTGCCCTGAACCAGTGGTAATCCGTTATTCAGGATAACTGCCGTCATTCCCTGCTTATCTTCATAGGTCTTCACGCCAAGGGATTCAGATAGTTCCTTTACCAGAGTGTCACGCCTGTCACGGGAACCGTTTGCTGTTTGGCCTTGTACTTCAATGGTAAAGATTCTATCGTTTAAGTCTGCAATTTCATTGATTTTTGAATTGATTGCATCAACTTTTGAGACAATGGAATCGTTTATGTTCGTTTTTACTTTATTTAAATCATTCACTGCCAGATGGAATTTTTCGGTCAATAATTCGCCTCGTTGAATAACGATGTCGCGTTCAACAAGACCGGATGGATTGGCAGACAATTCCTGCCAGGAGTCAAAGTAACGATTAATTTCGGTGGATATATTTTCTTCGCCAATGGTGAAATTACGTTCAAGCTCGGAGAGTGCCTGAGTCTGGCCATTGTATAGACCGTATTCAATGGATTTATCCTGAAGCATATTGGTAACAAAGACATCGTGATCACGTGAAATATTTGAAACAACAACACCCTGACCAATAAAGAAACCACCAAAGTTCATAGAGGGATAGGCGGTGAGGACTGCGCTCTGACGGGAGTATCCTTCGGTATTTAGATTTGAGATATTGTTGCCGATAATCTCAATGGATTTTTGATTAACGCCGAGCGAGGTCTTGCCGGCGTTGAGTGCTGATGTTAATCCTGCCATGTCACACCTGTCCTGAGAGGAGACGACCGTTTACTGTAGCGTTGGTGACTCCACCATTTGCAGAGTATCCGGAAGCAACATTACGTTTACCAAAAAATTCCATGGTCTCACGGATCCAGCCAAGGGTCGCTTTAAAGAGATACGCATTGCGTCTGTTTTGGTACCTGATATCGGCTGCAATTTCTTTGTCTGTTTCGTTAAGTTGATTATTACTGTGCGCCAGAACCTTAATAAGCTCTTCCTTCTCTTCCATGATTGTTGCAAGTGTTTCCATGTCGAGCATTTTTGTGCATTCTCGCTCTTCAAGGATAACATCACGTAAGCGGACAAGAGATTCGTGTGTGGTGCTGGCAGTCATGACTACTTATCCTCCATCAGAAACTGAAGGAGACTTGAAGCCACTTTATTGAGGTCAGGCTCGTAGGATCCGCTAGCTACCTGAGCTTTTAGTTCCGCAACTCGCTCTGCACGGCTGTCATCGCCAGCAATACTTTTGGCATTATTAACATCCTGAAGGATAGCAGAAAATTCCACCTGATCACCACCACCAGCGGCATCAGCTTTTTTTGCACCCTGCGTCTGTTCACTTTTTTTAAGGCTGCCTATCTGACCAAGGCCGCTTACTCCCAAGAATTCAACACTCATTTTGTTCCCCTGTTTATCTTATTCTGAAGCCTCTCCGGGGGCATCTACTTCTGCCCAGGCGTCAAGTTTTTCTATTACTGCATCGTAGGTGTCGTAGGAAATATCAGGAAGTGAGCCATTGAAGGCCTGTTTGGCTTCGTTAAATCCCTTTTCTACACCTTCTTTAATTGCATCCAGCTTGGAGGTGTCACCACCGGCAGCTGCAATTGCTAACTCTACTATACGATCAGATGTTTGCTCAACTCCAAAGTAGCCGTCTTCTGAGATTAATTCTACAGCTTCTTCCTGGCTGATTTCGCTAATATCGATAGTCTGATCGCTATTGGATACCTTAAAATCAATGCCCTGTTCTTTGAGCATATTAGCGACAAGTCCTCTTAGCAGGTTGTATTGGTCCTGCGTATCTCCAGTCTGTATGGTTAGAGAACTTTCGTAGGTCATTGAGACTTCCTGGCGATAAGAAATTGACACCGAATCACTTTT
>JAOZLI010000348.1 GCA_029934915.1 Desulfocapsa sp.
CCTCGGCCTCAATAATTCCTGCCAGAGTCTCAAAAGACATTTTTTTATCTGCAATTCCACGGGCATGAGCAAATCGAGCAGCACATCTGGCGCCATTACCGCACATCTCAGCAACAGATCCGTCGCCATTATAAAAACGCCAGCTGAAATCAGCTTTGTCTGAGTCTTCAAGAAAGATCACTCCGTCTGCACCAACAGAAAACATTCGACGGCACACCTTGCTGACAAACTCGGCCTGCTCATCTTCAGGCACCAGCAGCCTTCGATGGTCAATAACAATAAAATCATTACCTGTACCGCTCATTTTGGCAAACGTTACAGGAAATTCAATGCTCATCTTCAACTCTCCAAAAAACCAGGGATACTCTCACCCTGAATCAGTGATTCCACTGTTTCACGTGCACGAATAACTGCAAACTGATCACCGGAAACCATCACTTCAGCTCCACGCGGCCTGGAATTATAGGTGGAAGCCATGGTAAAACCATACGCTCCTGCACTCATCACTGCCAGTAGATCGCCCTGTTCCACTTTCGGTAATTTACGATCTTTTGCCAGAAAATCACCGGTCTCGCAAATCGGGCCTACAATATCCACCACCTGCGTAGCAACATTTTTTTTCTTCACCGGTTGAATGGCGTGAAACGCTCCGTAAAGACTTGGCCGGGTCAGATCATTCATTCCCGCATCAACTACCACAAAATGCTTCTCTTGTTCTCCGCCGCGGTTGGTCTTGGTATACTGCACCTCCGTGACCATAATACCGGCATTGCCGACAATAACCCGGCCGGGCTCAAGGATCAAAGTAACCGGTAAACCGGCGAGTTCTTCTTTAATAGCCTTTGCGTACTCTTTGGGGTGGGGCGGTTCTTCATCATCATAGGTTATGCCCACACCACCGCCAAGATCAAGATAGTCGATGCTGATTCCGTTGTCTGTCAGACGTTCGACAAAAGCCTTAAGCTTCCGCAGAGTTTCAACAAATGGAGAAATAAGTGTCAACTGGGAACCAATATGGCAGCTCACTCCCTTGACCTCAACTCCCTCCATCTCTGCCGCCTGTAAGTACAAATCCAGGGCCTCATTAATGGGAATACCAAATTTATTTTTGGCAAGGCCTGTGGAAATATAAGCATGGGTTTTGGCATCCACATCAGGATTTACCCGAAAGGCAACAGGAGCTTTCACACCCATATCTCCTGCTACTTTATTTAAGCGATGCAGTTCCTGCTCCGATTCCACATTAAAGAGAAGAATGCCGGATTGAATACCATACCGCAGCTCCTTTTCTGTTTTACCTACACCTGAATAAATAATTCGTCTGGGGTCTATGCCGGCCTTGAGAGCACGAAACAGTTCGCCGCCGGAAACAATATCAGCGCCTCCACCAAGATCTCCAAACAGAGAAAGAACCGCAATATTTGAACAACTCTTCACTGCAAAACAGGTGATGTGATCGATACCCTCAAAGCCGGAATCAAAGACATGAAAATGACGGGACAAAGTTGCCTTGGAATAGAGGTAAAAGGGAGTTCCAACCTCTTTGGCGATTTGTGTTACCGACACCTCTTCACAAAAAAGTTCACCGTCTTTATATTCAAAATGATTCATAATTAATGTCGGATAGCGGCCTCACGAGAATTGTCACTCTCGTTTGGTTTTTCCATTTGATCATAAGCGGTTACAGAATAATAATAGCTACCATCTTTAGGGACAGTTGTATCTTCAAAGATAGAATATATACCACTCACATCACCAATAAACTTTGCTGTTTTCTCTGCTGCACTACGTCGATACACTCTGTATCCCTTCACATCCGCATCTCTGGATTTATCCCAGAAAACCTTCACACCGCCACTGGTTTGAATCACAGTGACTCCTGTGGGTGGAGCAGGAGGGGTCTGGTCAACGGCAGTAACACTTACAGATCCGGAAAGACCGCCGCTTACAGCATTATCGTCGACCATAAGGATTGATTGAACTTTGTAGTAATAGGTCATGCCGTTTAGCAAAGCAGTATCAACAAAACGTGTTTCGCCTGTCGGGTTGCCGATATTGGCAAAGCCTGCATCATCCTTACTGCGCTGTACCTGATAAAGTAACGGATAACTGATATTTTGACCATCCATCAGTTGTGTCACCGGCTGCCAGCTGATAATCGCGCTGGAATCTTTACCTTCAGCCTTTACAGCCTCAGGCCCTTTGGCGGGAATATGCCAGACAAAAGAAATAATATTAGAATCTGCACTCGCTGCCCACCAGCTTGTTCTCGCAAGTACCTTGAAAAAATATTTATGGCCGGAACGAAGGAGCGCTGTCTCATACACTCCCTGTCGTGCTCCCTCCGGATCCACAACACCGCCTGGAATCTGTACTGCCTCGCTGAAAGGAATGGGGCATGTGGGGCAGTAATCCTTCACTGGTACCACAGCCCGATACACATCAAAAGTTGTGATATCAGTAAGATCAGTGCCTCTGATGGTTTCTGTAGGGAATGACCAGGTCAGGGTCACACCTTTTTCGCTCACCGAGTGTCGTAGATCTTCAATTGCCTTGGGTACAATAGAATCCGGAGGAACGGGATCTGTCTTAAATCCACAGCCCCCTGCCAGAAGTAACGTTCCGGTAAGGAGTATTGCTCCAGCAACATGCGCTTTTGTAAACATCTTCAATCTCCAACAATGCCCATTTGTTTTTCAGCAGCCTGCA
>JAOZLI010000100.1 GCA_029934915.1 Desulfocapsa sp.
AAGACTATTTTTGCTTGTACCGTCATTCCAGGAATCCAATGGGTCGGTTGCCGCCAGGCGACTGTTATCAAAAGAAAAAACAGGAGATATGGAAATATTGATTTTGCCGCCTGTTGATCCGTATATCTGTCACGCAAACATCGCTATCAATGCTGTTACAGCCAGGCCGGTGAACAGTTTTTCCCTCAAGTTCAGGTGAAACTTTTTCTGTTAATTCCTCTTAGGTGGATTTAGTAACTAATCGTAAGTAGTACTTATTCCATAACATACAATTTGTCTAATGCATTTATCGCATTAGAGTAATACCCTTTTGGTATAACAGCTAACATACGTCATCTACAGCAGATCGAGGCAATTACCAGACGAGGCCTGGCAATGAAAATAAAGATTTGTATGAGCTAAGGTTAAGTGGCTGTAGGCATACGTTCTATTTAGGTTCTTCCTGATATGCGTTACCTATGGTCTTTAGGTAAAATAGTGGGGATGACATAAAAATGGCCGGGGTAAATCTCTCCTCTTATAGCTTTTAAACAGGCCGAAGATGTCTCCTATACATCTCCGGTTTGAAGATCGATTTTAAGAAAAACCGCAAGTAAAGACACAACATAACTAATCTCGTACCATAATTCCTGGGTTATCCAATTTGATCGTACCATTACAATTTTACTGGCAGAACAAATATGAACAACGCCAACACAGTTAAAGGTATTCTAAACAACGGTTGAGTAAAGTTTCTATTCTTCTTATTCAGCACAACTCTGCAGATATTCAAAAAATGTCGATGCGACAGGTGGCAAGGCCTTGTTTTTTCTTTTAATGAGATAAAAGGGGCGCTGCATTCTATGCTCCTCGATCTGTATCGCTACAAGTCTGCCACAGGCGACATCATCCTTTACAGCATATTGAGATAGAATAGCGACTCCAATTCCAGCTTTAACTGCTTCCTTGACCGCCGCAGTGGAACCTATTTCTGCAATTTCCTGTATATCACTTTCTTTTAATTCATGTTTTTTTAAAACCTGGGCAAATGCCTGGCGAGTACCGGACTCGGGTTCCCGGAGAATAAAAGGTTCTTTGACGACTTCATGTAATGGCACCGAATTTCTTTGTGCCCAGTGGTGATTGGGGTGAACTGCCAATATTAATTCGTCCGAAAAAAGCTCTATCCACTCCAGCTTGTTCTCATTCCATTTTGCACCCACGACACCCAGTTCAAGGTGACCATCCAGAACCATTTTTGCGATAATTTGTGAACTGGTGATCCGCAATGTGGCTTTGATTGACGGGTACTGTTGTCTAAATTGATGGATCAGCTTCGGCAAAATGTAGGTTCCTGGAATCGTACCGCAACCAATCATAATTCTGCCGACCAGTGTGCCGCTGAATTGCTTCACTGCCTGTATGGCTTCTTGTCTGGTGCGGAGGATTTTTCTGGCGTAATCATAGAGGAGCAGACCTACTGGTGTGGGCGTTACTTCCCGGTTTAGCCTGTCCACAAGTTTCTGCTCAAGTTCCTGTTCCAGGTTGCGCACATGTTCACTCACTGTGGGCTGTGAAAGGAGTACTGCCTCGGCGGCAAGCGTAAAACTTTTGAGTTCTACAACTTTACAAAAAACCTCGAGTTTTCTAATTTCCATGGGACGGGTTGTTCCGTTTTTGAGCGAGCGAGTCCTTCCCCTAATAGGAGGCCTCTTCCCACATTTCAGGCTTGAAGGTCTCTACCCGGTCACGACCATTGTCTTTGGCTTTATACAGAGCAACATCTGCAAATTTAATAGCCTCCCAGATCCCCTGGGTGTCAGAGGTTGGGAAATCCGCAACACCGATACTCATTGTCTTCTGTATGGTTTTACCCATGGCCTGAAATTTATAATTTTTTATGGCCTGTCTTACCTTCTCGGCAATTTCAGTAGCTTTTCCTATTTCACAGTCAATGAGTAGAATGATAAATTCTTCACCGCCAAAACGAATAACCAGATCGGCATCCCGTACAGAATTAAGGAGGATCTGAGCCAGTTGGCTGAGAACAGCATCGCCGGCATCATGCCCGTAATTGTCGTTGACCTGTTTGAAATAATCCAGATCACACATCAGAATTCCAAGATTTGAGCCTCGGCGCCGGACACCGCTGACCAGCAGATCCAGAGCTGATTCAAGATAGCGTCGATTAAAAAGACCTGTGAGCTGATCTTTGGTTGCCATCTCTTCAAGCTCGGCTGCCAGGTACTTGCTCTGTAAGACTGGTAAGGTCTCGGCAATAAAATGTTGTGCCTCCGCAATACGAGCACGGTTTTCAGCCAATTTTTTGCTGTTCAGGTTTTTTGAGAAGAAAAATTGTACCACTCCGATAACATGGCCACCAACAAGCATTGGCAGGCAGTAGTGGTCTAATTCGTCCTGAAAAGGGAAAATGGCGCAAATATCTGGATCATCGTAGGAGGTGACAATTGCACCGGTTCGTTTAGCCCGGCAATTGTTGGCCGAAGAAAACTCCGGAATTTCATCTTTCATCTCTTGCGGTTGGCAATAGACATGCTCCATGGAGACCTGACCGCGCAGTTTTTGATAAATAACGAATTTGTCAAACCCAAGTTTTTGTGTAAAGATGCGAGCCAGACGTGCATAGATTTCCTCCGTACTCTCATCCGCTTCAATGGTTGTGCGAAAAAATGAAATGGTCTGCATATTTGTCAGCATATCTTTGATGGCCTGGGCAACTTCACCGATTTCATCACGTCGTACCTTGATAAAATTTGTGAGCTGTTCCATGTGCGCATCGTCTGAGTCACCACTTTGGCGCTGACCTGCAATCATCCGGCCAAGGTTTCTCAGCAGGGAAACAAATTCCACCAGAGGAGTTATCATGTGCTTACGAATAATCAAACTGGTGATAGTAAAAAGCAGAGCAAGAAAGGCAAGGGTAAGCACCAGAAAAATAATATTCTGCTTGGCCATGGCCATACCTTGTTGCATAAGGGTAAAAGAGGACTTGTTTTTAAACAGTGAGTCCTCGGCAATGGCATTTTTCAGGGAATCAACAGTGGTGATAATCTCCTCTTCAGTCGCCATTGTACTTAGACGAATGGCGGCTACTGTGCTGCTGGCCTCATCTAACTGATAAAAAACATCCTGAAGTTTGCGGACAATTTTTTGCTGGGCAGCTGGCAGCGGCTTCATAATTATGTCCAGTTGTTCTTCAACCTCTGTCACAATATCAGCGATTCTTGTCTGGCTTTCCTTTATTCTACTGGCCTTACCGGAAATGATAGATGAGACGTAGACCTTTTGATGCTCCGTTCTTCCCTTACTGGCAATGGGGAAAATTGTCAGAACAATTTCGGAGGGGAACGTCTGCAGAATATGCTGCATGGTTTTGGAAATAGTTCTGTCAGCTGAGAGGATGCGGTCATTGTTGTCTTGCATGCTGCTCATTCGGATTGCAAGAGTATCTATGATTTTCTGCAGGTGCAGAAGTTCTGAGTGAAGGTCTTTGGGTGCAGCTGCACGCAGTGTTTCAGTATCAGCACGGATAGAGGACAGGACACTATTATCCGCCGACTGCATATAGAGGCGGAGGTTAGAGTGAATATTGCCGATGAGGCGAGAGGCATTAAAATTTTGCTGTAAATTCTTCTGTAACTGAACAGAAGAGTTCTGGATATCAATGTTGGAACGGTGAAATTGTCGAATTGTCCACACTCCAAAGATTCCTACCAATAAGACGATGGCAATGGAGAAGATAAGCAGTCCACGCATCCGACCTTGCAATGTCAAAACAAATTGATTTTTTATCATTACTGTCTCAGATTCCTAACTTGTTTTTGGGTGAGCACCAAGCGCTATAGGTGATCATACAGGATAATAGTGAGCAATTACAAGAAATGTCACAATTAAATTTATGTTTTTTAAAGCAGACAGCAACCCGGTACCACTTCGCATTACAGGATCTATTCTGTTATGCTGGCAGGAGTTGAGGGTTTTTCTTACCGAGTCCTATGATGAATGATCGAGCAGATCAAAAAAAGTCCGGTTACGGCCGTCTTGTTTTGCACGGTAGAGTGCCTGATCCGCTTTCTGGTATAGGGTGTCAACGGTTATTCCGGGTTCAGGTGTAATTGCAAGAAGTCCAAAAGAAGCTGTAATAACATTTGCCGTCTCGCTCCATTGATGTTCTATGGCAAGTGCTGCAATGGCTTCCCTGATGGTCTCGGTAAAAGTGAGGCTCTGGTCTGGTGAAAGATCTGAGAATAAAATGCCGAATTCTTCGCCACCCAGGCGAAAACAAAAATCACTGCCACGTTTCAACTTCTGTCGTAAGGTTTGTCCGATGGCACTGAGCACCTCGTCTCCTTTTTGATGACCATAATGGTCATTGTACTGCTTGAAGTAATCGACATCCAGCATGGCAAATCCCAGCATTTTTTTGTCACGCATGGCTCGGTCTAGTTCAGTTTTTATGGTTTCGTCGAAAAAACGCCTGTTGTACAGGCCGGTGAGTGCATCAGTAATTGAGAGGGTTTCTATACGCTTTTTATCGGTGGTGTCGTGATAAATGGCAGTGTAGCCGGTAATGTTGTTGCTCTCATCCAGACTTGGAAAAATTGTAGCCTCCAGCCAGTAGGATTTTCCCTTTGGAGTTTGATTATGAAACTCGCCCATCCAGGTCTTGCCGGATTGGATAGTTTTCCAAACTTCCTGTTTGACATCTTTAGCAATGCCTGGATGCTGGAGGATGTCCGGCTTTTGGCCGATGAGTCCCTCTTTGGTAAATCCTGAGACCTGGCAAAAGGCAGTGCTGACCTCCGTGATTATACCACTTGTATTCGTGGTAGCCGTAATAATGTTATGATCGATAAGGTCAACGTATTTCTGTAGCGTTTTATTCTGGTTGGCAATCTTCTGGTTTAATTTTGCCGGAACCCGGGAAATTAGAATAGACAGTGGAAGGGTGAGCACCAGGATGATACCGATAATGAAGATCGTGGCCTTTCTTCGCTCATGTTTCATTCCCTGAATAGCCTGGTTCTTTGGAATAAAGAGTAGATGCGCCTGATCTTTTTTTAGTAGGGAGTTTAAGGAGGCAGCGTAAAATTCTCCAAGGGAAAGCAGGTCGTGTCCTGTATTGTTGTGGAGGATCGCTGACACCTGCTCGGGATAATCATCGGCCAGGGTATGGCCGGTCTGGAGGTAGCGGGACCAGGAGTGTCCCTCCTGATAGTGCATAAGGTAGTGACCATCCTGATCAACCATGGCGATGTCGAACAGAGGATCCTCAATGAATCGTTTTAAAAAATCTTTGGCATGAATATTGATGAGAACAATACCCCTGAATTGCTGGTTCACGTAGACCGGTGAAGCTATTCGCAGAACGGGTTTATGAGGGATCTCTATTTTTTTGTGTTCCACGTTAAGGTCAAGTTTAGATGCCCAGAAGCTGTTTGGTTGAGCTTGTGCGGCCTCTATAAAATAGTAACGCTGACTTTTATCCTGAAGATCAGCCTGTTTGACAATTTCCGGCCACTGGCACCCTATGTTCCAGTCGATTCGAATTGTTTCCATTCCCAGGCTATCAAGAAAACGTACTTGCATGAGTGCTGGATTGGAACTTGTGAGGGCATAGAATAGTTGGTTGACTGTTTCACGGTTTTTTGTGTTGGGTTGGAGAATAAAATTATGTAGCAGTGGGTTATTGCGCAGAGAGGCAACGGATCTTTCAAAACTTTCAGTAAAAGATGCCAGTTCGTTGCGTTTTCGGCTGAGCTCGTTGCGGGCCTCCTTGTTTAATTCCTGCTGTATGCTGTGTATGTCAAGGTTGTAATTGATGACAGATGTTAGTAAAGCAATGGTGGTGCCAAAGGTAAGGAAAAGGAAAGTGAAGTAAAAGCGATATGATATCTTTGATGTAGGAAGAGGCATTGCGGGTAGTTTCTCCTGGTTGGGATGTCAATTACTTTTTACGAGCTTATCAAAAGTAGATTGTCGATTTCGTGAGAATTTTTTAATTATAGCACAGGAAAATTCAGGACAAAGTTTTTTTCAAGGTATCCTGTAGTTATTCTGTTCTCTTCTATTATTCTTTTTAGATGTTGAGGAGCTGTTGATGCTGGTTAATACTTTATTTAAGTACTGGACATACAGAGTTTTCGCCCCTGGCGCGGTGCTACGCTCAACCTATGAATCGTTTCAGGAACTCCTGGAATATGACGGGAAAACACATGAAGAGATGGCAGAGCTGGAGGCCTTGTATTATCAGGGAGTCAAAGAGGATTTCAGCTGCATCCGTAATCGTTATGAAAGCCTTTCGGCAAATGTTCTGGGAATGGTGGAGAGTCTTGAAAACATGGCACCGGGGTCACATGTTACCCTGAAGAGTTATTATAAAAAATTTGATTTCTACAGTAAGTTTCTACTGGCTCCTCCGCAGCTTGATTGTGCCCCTCCCTTTGTGTGTACTTTACAGGAAGGAGCTGGGCAGGACACTCTTGTTGGAGGGAAGGCTTCACAGTTGGCAGCATTGGGGGCAGAACTTAATCTTCCTATCCCCAAAGGTTTTGTCATTACGGCAAACAGCTTTAATTATTTCATGGAGTATAATGATTTTCGCAGATCCGTGGATACGATTCTCTGTACCATCGAAAGTACGAAACCTCATAGTCTGGTCGAGGCATCTGCGAATTTGATCGATCTAATCATGCATGGTGATATTCCTTCTGAAATTATAGAAGACGTGACAGCCGCCTGGGAAGAGTTTTCCGCTGCAATCGATGTTACTCCTCTGGTAGCCGTGCGCAGCAGCTGTCTGAATGAGGATGGGGCCTGTTCCTTTGCCGGTCAATATCTTACTCTGCTTAATGTTTCTGGTGATGATTTACTCCATGCCTGGCGTAAAGTAATAAGCAGCAAATATACCCCGGAAGCTTTGGCCTACCGTATTCATTCTGGTCTTGGAGATGAAGAAACAGCCATGGCAGCTCTGGTGGTTGAGATGGTTGATGCTAGAGCCAGTGGTGTTTTGTATACGGCAGCCCCCTCCGGGGAACAGAACAAAGAAATCTCCATCCATGTTGTTCGTGGTCCGGGAGACGCTCTTGTCAGCGGTCGGGTTATTCCTGAGTTGTATGCAGCGAATGCAAAAGAAGATATAGAACACAGAGATGGGGCAATATTAACACCCCCTGAACTGACTCATCTTCAAGAACAGGGACAGATTATCGCTGATCATTTTACTTCACCAAGAGATGTGGAATGGTCGCTCACTGATCAGGGACGTCTTATCTTTCTACAGTGCCGACCTCTGGGAATACAGCATTCTGTGAATGTTGTTACGAAATCACACCCCCTGAAAGATAAGGGGCGTTTGTTGTTCAAAGCAGGAGCTACAGCTGCAATGGGACAGGCCTGTGGCTTGGCATATATAGTCAATGCTGCGCATCCCCTGGAAGATGTACCGCAGGGAGCAATTCTCGTATTGAAGGAAACCCTGCCTTCTGCTGTTCGTGTGTTAAAACAGGTTCGTGGTGTGGTGGCGGAGCTTGGTTCTGTGGCAGGTCATTTTTCCACTGTATGCAGAGAATTTGGTATTCCTCTGCTTTTGGCAGTGGGTGACACCATTGGAGCAATAACACAGGGTGAAGAGCTTAGTCTTTTTGCAGACATTCAGGAGGTATGGCAGGGGAATTGTCTGCCAGCAGAAAAAGTGCGACCACTCTACGAAATAGAGGCGTCATTACCCTATTTTCGCAGGCTGCATGGTCTTCTGGAGTTTGTGACCCCTCTAAATTTACTTGATCCAGAGGCCAAAAATTTTGCCCCTGAGTCCTGTCGATCACTTCATGATATTATTCGATTTTCGCATGAACAGGCAGTACGAACCATGTTTTCTCTTGGTGATAAAGGGAGTGGCAGGTCAAAGGGAAAACGGAAATTGATTTCTGATATACCACTGGACGTGTTTTTGTTAGATGTGGGTGGGGGGCTGGAGGTCACAGATGCCGGGAAAAAGGATATCCAGGTGGCAGAGATTCGTTCTGTACCCTTTCTTGCCCTCTGGCAGGGATTGACACATCCCAGTGTGGAGTGGGGGGATCGCTCTCATTTCGACTGGAAAAGTTTTGATGAAATTGCATTGGCGGGTGGTGTTGCCAGTAAGGATTCATCTGAATTCGCTAGTTTTGCTGTACTTGGAGGCAACTATGTAAACCTTAATATGCGATTCGGCTATCATTTTACGCTGGTCGATGTCATGTGTGACCAGGATGCTGCGAAAAATTATTGCCAACTGCGCTTTGCGGGGGGCGGTGGAGATTTTTCAGGACGCAGCCTGCGAATAGAGTATGTTGAGGCCATTCTTAAAGAGAGTGGCTTTCAGGTCACTCCCAAGGGCGATTTGTTGGATGCCAGGCTGCAGCATATAGCTGCAGAAGAACTGCTGCAGGCTTTGCGGGTGGTGGGATGCCTTCTTGGCGTAACAAAATTAATGGATATGCGCCTGAAAGATGATACCATGGTAAAAGAACAGGTGAAAGCATTTTGGGCGGCACTGAAGTAAGGGTTTGTTTAACAATTACTTCGTAATTATTGAATGAACCTTAAGTATGGGAGAAGAACAAAATATGTCATATCAACTTACCTGGCTCACCAGCCAAATCGCAGTCGGCTATGCCCCAATGTCATACGACGAGCTTGATTCCATCAAGGATCAGGGGATAGGAGCAATTGTGAATCTCTGCGGGGAATTTACCGATCTTCACGAGATTGAAGAACAGGCTGGTTTTGAAGTCTGTTTTCTTCCCACTCCGGATGAATGTGCTCCGGATCTGGAAAAGATGAAAGAGGCTCTGGAATGGTTGGATGAAGCCCTCTATTTAAAGAAAAAAGTCCTTATTCACTGCCGTCACGGGCATGGACGTACAGGAACATT
>JAOZLI010000349.1 GCA_029934915.1 Desulfocapsa sp.
ACGTAAATACTTATTAACAGCATTGTTATGTTCCCGCAGAGTTTTGGAAAAATGATGTCTACCCCCACCTTTAGAGACAAAATATATGTAATCAGTCTCCTGGGGGTGTAACACAGAAGAGAGTGCGTTTTTCCCGGGATTACAGATAGGTCCTGCCGGAAGTCCCTTCAGAGTGTAAGTATTATAAGGAGTGGACGTCCGCAATTGTGTTTTGGTTAAACGACCCGAAAAATTTTCTACCCCGTACATCACCGTTGGATCAGATTGCAAACGCATCCCTTTCTGGATACGATTTAAAAAGACACCGGCAATGATGGGCATTTCCTCTGTTTTTGCTGCTTCTTTCTCCACCATGGATGCGAGGATCAACACGTCATCAGGAGTCAGATCGACTATCTCCCCCGCCAAGACCTCTTCCCAGACTTTAAAATAGCGGCGAACCTGCATACGAATCAAATCTGCTGCATCATGGCCCTTCCTGGTCAGATAATAAGTATCAGGATAGAGGTAACCTTCGAGATTCTTTTTTCCTTCAAGGCCAAGGGTTTTTAGAAATTTCGGATCACCGGCAAGCCTTATAAACTCGTCTTTTTCACACCACTCACCAAGCGCAAATTTTTCAGCAATATCTTCAATAACCAGACCTTCCGGTATGGTAACAGGGTGCTGAACAGGTTTGGCGCTGGCAAGTTCCTGCAACAATTCCTCTGGAGTCTGTCCGCGATGCAGGGCAAATTCACCAGCCTGCAGTTTAGTGGCAAGACCAAGGTAACGGGCAAGCAGCAAAAATCGTATATCTTCCTGCACAAGCCCCACATCTGCAAGAATCGTATTAATCTCCTGCACCGTTGATCCTTTAGCAATGACAACGGCAACACTTTCACTTTGATCTCCGTCTGCGACCTGTCCTGCAAAACGAAAGAACCAGCCAGCGGCAAAAGCGGTGGCCACAAACAGAAAAAGGACCACCCCCAGGGCAATCCTTTTTCTTCCAAATACAAAATCCTTACTTTCCACTCTCTTACTCAGCTGCGTATAGTATGACTACTTCTTTTTCTTAACTGCACCAAAAGCCAGCTGAACAACCTGATCCATATCTTTCACCGGATAAAATTTAATGGTTTTGCGAATCTCGGATGGAATTTCGATAAGATCCTTTTCATTTTGCGCAGGAATAATGATTTTATTAATTTTAGCACGAACGGCAGCCAGCGCTTTTTCCTTCAGGCCACCAATGGGAAGCACCCTGCCACGCAAAGTAACCTCACCTGTCATGGCAAGTCTCTTCTGCACTTTTTTACCACTAATTGCGGAGTAAATAGCAGTTGCCATGGTGATACCAGCGGACGGCCCATCCTTAGGAATAGCACCAGCAGGCACATGAACATGCATATCATGCTTATCAAAATAGTCATCTTTTACACCAAGATCACTACAACGACTACGGCAATAGGTGAGCGCTGCCTGCACAGACTCTTTCATCACATCACCAAGCTGGCCTGTGAGTATCATTTTACCTTTGCCCGGCATAAAATTCACTTCAATCTGCAAAATTTCACCGCCAACCTCAGTCCAGGCAAGTCCTGTAACCAGACCAGGCTGATGTAAAGTTTCCAGCTCTGATTCTGGTATAGTCTTGGGAGGACCGAGATATCGACTCAGCGTATTACGACTGATGGTGTAAGGCCCTTTGCCACCCTCTGCAATTTTACGGGCTATTTTGCGACACACCTTTCCAATCTCCCGTTCCAGGTTTCGTAACCCGGCCTCGTGAGTATAATGACTGACAATATACTCCAAAGTCTCATCGGTCAAACGCAGATGCCTTGGTTTAATACCGTTTTCTTTAATCTGTCTGGGCAGAAGATATTTTCTGCCAATAACAACTTTTTCTTCCAGAGTATAGCCGGAGAGATTAATAATCTCCATCCTGTCCAGCAAAGGGCCGGGAATGGTGTCATACCTGTTAGCGGTGGTTATAAACATCACCTTGGAGAGATCAAAGGGCATGTTCATATAGTGATCTGAAAACTCGAAATTCTGTTCCGGATCAAGGACTTCCAGAAGCGCAGAAGAAGGATCACCCCTATAATCGGAACCGATTTTATCGATTTCATCCATCATGAAAATAGGATTATTGGACTGAACCATCTTTAAACCCTGCAAGATTCTGCCGGGCATAGCACCTATATAGGTACGACGATGTCCACGAATTTCTGCTTCGTCCCGCATTCCACCTAAGGAAAGACGATAAAACTTTCTTCCCATGGCCCGGGCAATGGATTGCCCAAGAGATGTCTTACCAACACCCGGAGGCCCTATAAAACAGAGAATCGGGCCCTTGGTATCTGGATTGAGTTTTCGTACTGCCAGGTATTCGAGAATACGCTCTTTGATTTTATCCAGGCCAAAATGGTCATCATCAAGGACAGTTTTAGCAGCTACCAGATCCAAACGATCCTTGGTTCCCTTTTTCCAGGGTACATCAAGAATCCAATCGATATACGTACGAATAATGGTGGCCTCGGAGGAATCCGGGTGCATCATTTCCATACGTTCGACCTGCTTTCTTGCCTCTTTACGAACTTTTTTGGGCATTTTGGTTTTCTTGAGTTTACGCATCAGGTCATCAATTTCCTGACCGCGTTCATCACCATCACCAAGTTCTTTCTGCAGGGCATGTA
>JAOZLI010000350.1 GCA_029934915.1 Desulfocapsa sp.
TCACGTATCAAATCAGGTGACCGGGTCGCACTGGTCGGCGATGTGGTTGCCACTGGCAGTCAACTTATCCGCGCCATGGAAGAAGTAATTCAGTTTGGCGCATATATTGTTGCTGTTATTGTGATAATAGACTGTAATGAAGGAAATGGGATCGAAAATATCGAAAGTTTTATACAACTTAACCAGATGGACAATTGTCCGGTGACTGTGTTTTTTACCCGAAACGAACTCACGGAAAACGTATCATGAATAACAACGATCAGGGATTTTCAGTCACCCTCTTTTCCTTTGGATATAAATACGAGCCACCACAGGATGTGAACCTGCTCTTTGATGTACGCTTTCTGGATAATCCCTTTCATGTGGCCGAGTTACGTTCCCATAACGGAACGGAGACTGTTATTTCCGATTTTGTCCTGCAAAATGAAATTGGCAGATCCTGCCTTGAACAGTTACAAAAAACAATCACCTATTTTGCAACACAGCTCCAGGCAACAAACAAAGAAGAATTACGCGTAGGTATTGGCTGCACAGGTGGCCATCACCGATCCGTTGCCATAACAGAAGCACTGGCCAAAATACTTTCGGCCACCCTCCAAAACGTGAGACACTATCACCGCGACATTACAAAAGAAAGCCATTAATGAGTCTTTTTATTTAATCGTCGCCAATAACCAGCATCTTCTCCCACTTTCCACCACGATAACGCAGTGATATCATCAGAGCCAGACTCCCGATAAAAAGTACGACGCAGCCCCAGGCTGCGTATACATCCATTCCCAGATAGTTGATGCCGATAAGGAGAGGGGCCAGCATAATACAGACCGTTGCTCCAAAAATTGCCAGTAGAAGAAAACGGGTATCTCCTGCGCCCTTTAAAACGGCAGCAAAAATCATATAGAACACATCGAGCAAGATATAGGCTGCCACAAATTTGAGCAGGAGAGACGCCATGGAAAGCAACTCATGATAATTTTCCGCTTCAACATCAAGAAAAAGAGCAACAATGGGTTCTGAGAAAAAAATAAGACTGACATCCAATAACAACGTATAGCACATCAAAATATGAATTCCACTCCAGGCTGCGGTTCGTGCCTCTTCCGGTTTTCCACGACCCAGTGCCTGGGCAGCCATACTGCTTATTCCAAAAGAAAAACCAAGAGCTGGCATAAACGCAAGAGAACTAATGGAGACAACAATATTAGATGCAGCCAAAGGCATGGTTCCCAGACGCCCTACAATCAGGATAAAAAAGGTAAATGCAAAGACATCAAGACTAAACTGCAGGGCTCCTGGAATACCAAATTTCAGGATGCGAGCCATGATTTTGGTATCTATCTTCATGGTTTCAAAAAGCTTGAATTCCTGCCTGAACCGTTTCCCAAAAATGGGCGGCGCCAGACAGAGAACAGTCACTCCCCAGGAAACGACCGTGGCAATCCCCGCGCCCACAATACCAAGTTCGGGCATCCCCCACACGCCGTAGATCAGCGCATAATTAAGTGGAATATTTACAACCATACCCAGGATATTAGCGATCATCACCGGCCGTGTCATACCGCGGCCTGTAAAAAAACCTGACAGGGTCTGAATTGCCACATGCAAAATTCCTCCCCGGCAAAGAATAGTAAAATACTGTTCTTCCAGGGCCTGAATTTCAGGTCCATGTCCCACAAAACCAAAAAGTGGTTTTGTCACAAAAGCGGCAATCAGCAGGAGTATTCCCCCGGACAGGAGAGTAAGAAAAACACCCTGCCATAGCGTAGCGCCTATCTTGTCTAGCCTTCCGGCACCAGAATATTGTGCTACAAAAACAGAGATATAACTGGCAATCCCGCCCAGAAAGACAAGAACCAAAAAGGCAGTAACCCCAGCCGGCACAACTGCTGAAATCGCATTAACGCTGTAGTGGGAGAGGAAAATCCTATCGGTAAACTCCATCACCGTGGTCGCAGCCATACCGGTAACCAGCGGGATACAGACCCTGCTGACATCACGATATCTGCTTTTTTGTCGCCAGTTTTGTAAGATGATCAGCACTGTTGTTCCTTAATTTTACATGGCACATGTGCTGCACATGCGCTATAATAGATAACGAAAGTGTTCCCTTTTTTCTCTAGCCGAAGGAGATAGTACAATGAGCACAGCTACGCAACAGCAAAACATGTTAAGAAAACCTGTCCTAATGCCCCCCGGTATGATTGCAAAAGTCGACAAAATTGCCAAAAACAGAAAAATTTCCTTTGCAAAAGTTGTCAGAGAAGCAGTGGATGCTTTTAACGATGAGACCTCCACCAGCGATACCATTATTCTGGAAGCTCTGGCCGAAACAATGCTATCAACCACACAGGATATCATAAAAAAAATTGAGACCATTGAAAAACGACTGGATGAGACTCACACCAAGCTAGGAGCCTCATGATGGGAGTTAGTGGAAAGGTTTTAGACGCCCTAAAGGCTGGAATTCTTTTAAACGAAAGGCTCAGTAACCTCATAGATAAAATTGAACGCATGGATAATGATGTCCGCCACATCAACGACAGACTGATCCGCCTGGAAACCATGGTTGAAGTTGCTCAAACACAGCATCAACTGGAAAAAGGGAAATAAGGGCTCGGTAAGAAATAACTTGGACAATTCCAATCGTAAATGTGCTGTAGATTCAGTCGGTTTTTTATTTTCG
>JAOZLI010000351.1 GCA_029934915.1 Desulfocapsa sp.
GTAAGCATGCCCTGTTTGGCAAAACAGCGCATGCTTCGTTTGGGCAGGTTATGGATTGGTTATCGGGCCCAGATGCTTTAGGCGGAGGAACGTTTGCTCAGGCTGTGCAAAATGGACTCGATGATATTAAACATGGTCATGTACTTAGTGATGAAGAATTGGATAAGGCTGTTCTGGTCGCAGGCGGGCAATCCCGACCCTGACTTTTACAGCAAAACTACTCACTGAAAAAGCAAGGCCGAGAGTGGAACTGTCTAACGCAGGCAAGCTGCAAGTAAGTGCCTTGTTGCTGCTTGTAATAAACTGATATAAAATCCGATTCATATTTTCTTGTTGTTTACGATAGAAACCATGGAGTAAGGCACTAATAATCCCAGCGAAGCCCAAGATATCCACCAATTCCGGGCATTGGGTAGCCCTGAACGTAGGCGTAGTCCTCGTCAAAAAGGTTGGTAATCTCACCACGCAGGGTAAAGGCGCCTGTTTGCTCACTTTCAAAGAATCGCCATGAGGCACTGAGATCGGTAACCGTATGGGAGGCGAGTTCCACCGTCTGATAAGTACTGAACTGGTAGTCGGTTATATCCTGGCTTCCAGCGTAGGCCACATTCAAACGGGCTGAAATCGTATCTCCGTTATTGACAACAAGTCCGGCTGAAAAATTACTTTCGGAGATATCTCGCAGATTTTCTCCGGTGCTCTTGTCTTCATACTGCGTAAGGTAGGTGATATTAAAGTAAGGACGAATCTCCCAGGCCAGATGCATTGGCGCGCCTATATCATAGCCCAGTTCTGCTTCAAAGCCGGATGTCGTAGCATCCCCCATGTTTTTCCAGCTTTTTGAGCCATCAGCAAGGGTGGTCGAGACAATTTTATCTTCAAAATCGGTGTAGAAGTAGGTGAGTGAGGCATCGAAAGCATTTTGGACAAAATCCACTCCGCCTTCATAGGTATTACTTGTCTCAGGATTAAGATCAGGATTTCCCACGATATGTGAGCCAAAGCTAGTGGAATCAATTGCCATCTGATTAGCAGAAGGCATCATAAAAGCCTCACCGTACTGGGCACGAATTTTCAGACTCTCTGTTAGCATCCATGCCAGACCAATCTGTGGCGTGAATTGTGAATCATCGGCGTCACGTCCTGCAGGCTCTTTAACCTTCACATCGTACCAGTCGTAACGAACACCGAGGTTGGCGGTGAGTGTTTCCTCGAGAAAACTTGTACTGGTGAGTAAAAACAGGGCAGGGTTGGAGTATTCTGTTTTGTGAGGGCTCCAGCTGTTTTCAACTTCGTAGTCCAGCCAGTCAAAACCTGCGGTAAAGGAAACAGGGCCATATGCATTGGAAACCTGAATTTGCGCACCCTGCTGGTCGGTGGTGTTAGAAGATGGAATGCCATTATCCCAGCCGCTTGCATTGGATGTGATCGGATCTACCCAGGTATTTTCGTCCTGTCCAAAGAAATAGCGGGCTAGAATATCGGAGCCAGTTACAGGACATTGCCCTGTATAATTCAGGTCTGCAGAGTAGTTGTCTTTGTCGGAATAGTTGTCCAGGTCGTTTTTAGTAATATAGCCGGGATTGCCAGCTTTATCGGCGTTAAAACCGGTAAAAATCAGCCCGACTCTGCTGTTCGAAAATGAGTAGCCCAGATTGGCGCTTAGTCCGTCTTCGTAATTCACCCCTGTGTTTTTATAGTCGATGCCGCCTCCGGTCTCGTAATCCCCGCTTGTGCCGTAGGTGTAGGAACCGGAAAAATCAAATCGATTGCTGAGCATTGCGCCGCCGATACTTCCTTCAAAGGTGTCAAAAGAGCCACCTTTAGCTTCTGCGAACATGGAGTTCTTGCTACCTTTTTTAGTGATAACATTAATAACACCACCCATTCCCGCAGAACCGTACTGCACAGCACCGGGGCCACGGATTATTTCCACCCGCTCGACGTTTTTGGTCATGATCTTGGCAAGGTTGCCAGTTCCGGCACGACGGCCATCGAGCAGAACCAATACGTGACCTTGAAGATCGTTACCATGGGTATCGGTTTTAAATCCGCGAATACCGACGGAGGTGAGAGCACCCGGATATTTTTTTATTCCGCCGATGGCCTGTTCGGCAAGCAGATCGCCAATGGTACTTGCTGGAGATATGGCAATATCTTCCTGGCTGATAATGGTGGCGTTGGCGCTGACGGTTTGAATGGATGCTTTACTTCTACTGGCGGTAACGACTATTTCATCCATCATGGAAGGTTGGTCTTCTGCGGCAAACACAGATGGGCTGACAGCAACTGCAATGAAACCTCGTGTCCACGGAGATTTCCCTCTATGATATTCAGGCAGGTCTTCTGACTTTCGGATCGTCCGTTAACTGCGTCTTCCCGATCTTACGATCAGTGACATATTGCAGTCTTCGTCCTCGATTACAGCGGCGGGCCCGCTCCGGAATTACACCGGATTCCCTTTTTCATCACCTTAGGGTTCATTCAACAATAACCCCTTAGTGACACCTGAAATTACGTAAAAAATAAAATACTAAAGCTTTTTTGTCAAGTTGGAAAAAACATATTTTTACCTGATTACCAGCAAAGCTTAGGTAAATGTAAAATGGAATTGTAGGAGCCCCGCCCCTGCGGGCGATTTTGTTGAGTTATCAACATCCTACAATCGCTCGCGGGGGCGAGC
>JAOZLI010000101.1 GCA_029934915.1 Desulfocapsa sp.
AGCTTTTGGCCTGTCACTGTCATTCAGCCAATTTAGAAAGGTATTCATTTCGCCATGTACCCGCTTCCTCCCTTCCGGCCCTGAAACAATTTCCATTTCTTCAGTTCTCCATTTACCGGTAACTCTTCTACGAAAGCCGGAATATCCTCCGGGAAACAGAGCCGCATGCCACCCTTTAAGTCGTTCCTCCGACAACCGTTTATCGAAATGCTGCCATATATATTTTTGCACGATACACCTCAACAATCGTATCACCAGTTGAGACGGTTATATGGCATATTCGCCTCATTTACAATATTTCAACGCTATTTCTTCGGCCTATTGTTGCTAAAATAAAGAGAAATTACCCAGAAATATTTTCCCTGCCCCATTCTGATTCTCTTGCGCATAAGGTGGGTCTGAAAATGTTAGCATTGCTGGGTCAGTTTATATTAGCGTTCAAGGTGATTCGCCTACCGGCTCACACAATCAAACCATATTCGCTAGCACTTTTTATACATTCCAGTCCGTTGGTGATGCAGTATTAAACCTTGAAATTCTTTTGCTGGATTCACCTTTCAATTGATAATAACTATCCTCATATATATTCCATCTACATAGGTCTATTGGTGTCACCTCCGAGGCATTCACACTTCCCACTGCCCCCGCTATTTCCAAGCCTGCAGATACAAGCTCTGAACAAAAGAACTTACTAAAATCTTCTTTGTTGTAAGCTGGGCCATGTATTCCAAATGGTAAGTTATCGAGTGCGTCGAGAGCTGATTTAATAGCTTGTGGAGTATCATAAGGCTTTCGATCTTTAGCTTGGTTAAACAGAAAATTAAAAAATTTATTTTGATTAAATGATGCCTCTCTAATTTCCTTTTTTAATGGAAGCCACCAAACTTCACCTTCGTAATCTAATCTATCACTAAACCTAGAAACATTAACTCCATTAAAGCCATTTAGCGACGTTGATTCAATAATTTGATTAAAATATCTTCCTGTCTCATCTTCTGGTATTTTTGTCTGAAGGATTACTCCAACATGTGAAACACTAGAAAAAGTGGCAAATTTTATTATTTCTGAAAAGTGGCCTTTTCCTCCAAAAGCAACTACATCTCCTGGTTGCATTATTTTTCTTGCTTCTTCATAAGTTATTTGTTGTGCTGACATCTTTATTCTCCTTTTATGGTTTAAGGTTTTGTAGTGCTAACGGGTTGGTCATGGATTTACCGAAGATAAAAGTAAAGATAAGGAAAGATAAGGGGGCAGAGTAAAATCAAACTGACTCAATTTACTTTTTTTCTCTGCATATTTTTATAGATTTTCAAACAGCACGGCGTCACTGTAAATAGATAGGGTTTCACCAATCTATTACCCTAACCATACTTTCTTTCAAAAACAAACAGATGTAAAAAATGAATCCACCCTCATTTACAATCTAAGTACAACTAACAACAAGACACAACAATATCAAGTAGATTTAAAATACCATAAAATTACTAATTACTTTTTCTACTTATTTTGAAGAAATTTGTGCAGAAGGAATATTCTTTTTGTAAATAATTACCAAAAAAAACAGGCAAAGGAATTGATACAAATAAAAGGTTAGGAATCAAATCGATTATATTGAATAACCATATTCCCTTTCGATTGAGAAAAAGTCCCACTAGAAAAACTTCCTACGAACACCACCAAAAACTGGTAATTTGCCAAACTGGAAAAAATATTAGCATTTCCCGATGAACTATTCTGGTTAAAAAACAAAAAAATAGGCCACTCTTCTCCTACACCAAATATTACCAAGTGAGGAGAGGCGGCCTATATAGTTCTTTTATATTACGAGAATATATTAGCTTTTAAATCTACTATGCAAAATAGCAACCTCCTCCTGAGGTTTATAACCACTAATCATACTACCAAGTGACCCGGCAATAGCAAACAAGGACATATAAAGATGCACAAGAAACATAGCACTAAGAGCAGCAGCAAGGAAATTATGGATAATCACCATCAGCCGCAGAGTATCCGTTGGTCCCTGAAAAGACCAGAGCACATACCCACTATAGGCAAGAACAAAACCGCCTAAGGTTGCCAGCCAAAACCACATCTTCTGCCCGGCATTAAACTTCCCGGCAGGTACCGGCATCTTTTCCTTACTCAGGTAGCCCCCCATAATAAACATCCATTTGATATCATAGCCAACCGGCAACATATCTTTCAGCCAGATAATAAACATAGGTATTGCAGCCACGGTAAACAGCAAGCCGGATGCAATATGCACCGACCTGCCGCCCATGATCAGAGCACCACCACCCAATGGTTTGGAAAAGATTACCATCAATCCGGTGAGCACCATAAAAGAAAAGGTCACGGCTGCAATCCAATGGATAATCCTCGAAAACAGATCGAAGAAATACACCTGTGGCCCGTCATGTGCAAAACGTTTGGGGCCAATGACCATATAGTGCAGCAAAAGTACACAGGGGATAATGGTCATTATCAGGAGAAACAGGCGGCCAAACAGCGACTCTTGTAAATTAGTAAAGAGCTGGCCATATTGCAGCCATTCTCCTGTGAATGCGTTGTTAAATTTCAGCCACATAATATCGCCCTAGTCTTTGTATGCCTTCTTATCCTGTCCCCAGGCACTCGCACCCGAGCCACGTTTAAACACACGTTCACGATAGACATCTGAAACTTCAGAAGCATCTCCAGCAAGCAGTGCTTTGGTAGCACACATACCAGCACAAAGGGGTACCTTTCCTTCGGCGATACGATTCTGGCCATAGAGTTTAATCTCTTTGGCACTGAAGTTTTCTTCAGGGCCACCGGCGCAGAATGTGCATTTATCCATGGCACCACGTGCACCAAAAACCTGGCCGCTTGGAAACTGTGGAGCTCCAAAGGGGCAAGCCATAAAACAGTAGCCACAACCGATACATGCTTCCTTATCGTGCAAGACAATGCCGTCCTCACGCTGGTAGATACAGTCAACGGGGCAGACTGCTATACATGGCGCATCTGAGCAGTGCATACAGGAAATGGAAAGGGATTTCTCGCCAGGTTTTCCCTGGCCTATGGTAATTACCCGACGCCGATTAATTCCGACGGGAATGTGGTTGCCTTCCTTACAGGCGACTACGCATCCTTTACAATCGATACAACGCTCTACATCACATAAAAATTTCATGCGTCCCATAATTTCCTCCTAAGCTCGACTGATCTTACACAGACCATCTTTAGTTGCCTGAATCTGAGTAACAATGTCGTAACCGTAGTTAGTACAGACATTTGCTGAGTCACCGACGACGTATGGTTCATGCCCGGCAGGATAGTTCCCGGCCAGAGACTCACCCATAAGTGTACCACCGAAATGATAGGGCATGAAGATGGTTTTTTCATCAACACGCTCTGTGAAGAATGCCTTTACCTTGACTTTGCCACCTTCCGGAGACTCGATCCAGATCATATCACCATCGCGGACACCAAGATTGTTTCCGGTTTTAGGGTTAACCTCGGCATACATCTCGGGTGCGAGTTCAGCGAGGTACTTATTGCTTCTGGTTTCTGCACCAGCGCCCATATGTTCAACCATACGACCTGTGGTAAGGACAAAGGGGAACTTCTTGGCAAGATCAGGACTCTGCTCACTCTTATACTTGGTAAAAACACGAAAATGATTAGGCTTGTCTTCGTAGGTTGGATACTTGGCGATCAAATCCGGACGTGGTGTATGCAATGGCTCTCGATGGATAGGCACCTGATCGGGGAATGTCCAGACCACGCAACGGGCACGGGCATTGCCAAAGGGGGCCATACCGCGGCGTATTGCTTCTTTGAGAGTTTTCTGGCTAAGATCTGTCTTCCAGTTGGTACCGGGTACCACATCCTTAAATTCTGGATAACCACCTTTGACTTCACTGCCAGGGTTATAAACACCCTCGGCCGCAAGCAGGTTTTCGGTACGCCCGGACTGGTCGTAGGTTTTTTCCAGACCGAAACGGTTTCTGAAAGGCAGCCCGCCTTCGGCCACAGGTTTTGAGACATCATACAGAATCGGCGTTCCGGGATGCTCTTCAGTCCAGCATGGCCATGGCATACCGTAGTATTCACCATCACATGGACCGCCTTTGGCCTGCAGAGTCTCGATATCGAAGGTGTGCCAGTTCTCCATATGTTTCTTGATGCGTTCAGGAGTCTGACCGTTATAGCCGATGGTCAGCGTTCCTTTGTTGATCTCACGGGTAATATCTTCTGGTACTTCTTTGATGTTTTTGTAGAATTTGTCTGCGAAACCAAGACGTTCAACAAGATCTTTCATGATTGTATAATCATCACGGCAACCGTTGATAGGATCAACGATTTTATGACGCCACTGGATCTGCCTCGATGTAGAAGTCACCGATCCTGAAGTCTCATACTGGCTGGAACAAGGCAGGATATACACATTATCCGTGGTACATGTTGCAGCAGCCATGGTTGGGAAAGGATCTACGATAACAAAGAGATCCAGCATGTTATAGGCTTTAACAACTCTATTATACTGAGAGTTGGAGTTTGATCCGCAACCCCACTGAATCATGGCCTTGATGGGTGTATACTGCTCAATTTTCTCTTCGCCCAACACGCCTTCATACCAGCGGGCAAGGGTGAAACCCTTGGCGTTCATCCATTTTTTCTCTTTAAATCTGGATACGATATAATCATAATCCACATCCCAGACACGACACCAATGCTTCCAGGAACCGTCTGCCAACCCATAGTAACCAGGCAAGGTGTGAGAAAGGACACACATATCCGTTGCGCCCTGCACGTTGTCATGGCCACGGAAAATATTGGTACCACCACCGGATTTACCCATATTACCAAGAGCCAGCTGCAGAATACAGAAAGCACGAGTAATGGAAGAACCGATATGATGCTGGGTTCCACCCATACACCAGGTCAGTGAGGCCGGACGATTTTCAGCTAATATCCTGGCGACTTTTCTGGTCTGTGCCGCTGGAATTCCGGTTACATTTTCAACTTCTTCCGGCGTGTATTGGGTAATAGCATCCGCCATCTCCTGAAAACCGGCAACCCGGGTAGCAACAAACTCTTTGTCCTGCCAGCCCTTCTGGATAATCTCGTTAATCAGGCCCATAATAAAGATACAGTCAGTACCAGGACGAATACGAACAAACTCATCCGCCTTGGCAGCGAGTTTGGTAAAACGCGGATCAACCACGATGATTGGCGCATTGTTGACCTCTTTGGCATGCAGAATATGCTGCATAGAGACCGGATGCGCTTCTGCAGCATTGGATCCGATAAAAATCATTGCCTGAGCACGTCTCATATCATTGAGACTGTTGGTCATTGCTCCGTAACCCCATGTATTGGCGACACCTGCCACCGTTGTAGAGTGTCAGATCCTTGCCTGGTGGTCGACGTTATTCGACCCCCAGAAAGCTGCAAATTTTCGTTGCAGATAAGCCATCTCGGTGGAGACCTTGGCACTGCCGTTTAGATGCAGGGCATCGGGACCATCCTTCTCACGAATAGAGGTGAGTTTAGCAGCAATCTCGCTCATGGCCTGATCCCATGAGATCTTCTGCCACTTGCCATTCACCCGTTTCATGGGATTTTTGAGTCGTTTGTCAGAATGAACCATATCAATGGCAGAGGCCCCTTTACAACAGTATCCTCCCCGACTAACTGGATGATCCTGAGCCACTTCCTGACGGAGCCAGACACCGTTACGCACTTCGGCCTGGATACCACAGCCAACGGCGCAATGGGTACAAACGGAACGCACTGTTTTTGCATCGGGGTAGGCTGCTTTGGTTGCTGCCGAAGTGGCTGCTTTGGCTGTCATGCGGGTGGTCATTGCCGCACCGGTCAGTGCTGCAGTCGCGGCCGACAGTTTCAAAAATGAACGCCTGGCAACCTTGGGATTCAGGGTCACCCGACTGGTTTTTGTTCCTACAGAAGAGGAACTGCGGATTTTTCGTTGAGCCATTGTGAAGTTCTCCCTTTATGGTTACCGTAATGAATCGTAATATTTCTGAAAAGCATCGCTCTTCTGGTAAAGCACTTCATCCGGGCGCTTACTTGCTTTTGCTTCCCGGGCCTGCACCTTTTTGCCAACAAGTGCAGAGCCTGCGACAATGGCAGACCCTGCAAATATTTGCTTCAAAAATGAGCGCCTTTTGTCATCATTTTCTTTCATACGTCGTCTCCTCCATAAAGGTTATGGTAACAGTTACAGGTTATGGGGCTTGCGCCTTCTCTTTTATTCTTCCAGCAGCCCTTGCTCAAGCTCAAGATACGCTACGAGAAAGGCAACACATTTCACATAAAACTCAATATTCGATGTCGTGCTGATATGACTACTGATTGCTTTCACCGTAGGGACAAGAAACTCCTGCAGCAGTTGATCCTGCAGATGCCTGGTGCCGGTATCTCCCTGCTTCTCTTCCTGAATAAGTGCGATAAGCACATCAAGCATAATGGGCAGCGAATCTTCCGAATCCGTGACCTCATTTTCTTTGACTAGTTGCCCTTCCTTCATGATATCACGGTATCTGGCAAGGCTTGGGCCAAAACTTTTACCATCGATATAGTATGCTGCCGTTAAGGGAAGCAGTTGTTTACTATAAGGGTCCACAAACAGAGAATAATGCTCATCCTGAATCTGCTGCAGACTCATGGTGGCCAAAAGTTCGCTAAGTTCGTGAATGGCGTTGTCAAGATTCCGGGCAACATGCTGCCCATCTAGGGCAACAAAAATTCCGCGCCAGCGGCTTAAACGCTCTGCATCCGGCACGTCCTGAAAAAAGGATTTCAAAAGATCCAAAAAACGTAGCCGTATCCGGCTGAGATCTCTATCAGTTAGCTCTGTTTGCTTGCTCATTTTTGCTGGATTCGTAAAGGTTCACCACACGGCAATTATCGCAGTATGAAAGAAGATCGTCTGTTTTGTCCCACATTCCTTTGGCAGAGAGGATGGAAATGACCTTCTCCAATGATTTCTTTGTGCCATAAACCTTCCCGCAACTTTTACACTGAGCAGGTTCAGTTTTGACAATCAGTCTTTCTTGGAAGAAATCTTTCCGTAGCTCAAGCCCCGATTGCATTGTCAGAGCATTCTCCGGACAAACAGTGACACACGTCCCACACTGAACACAGAGTGATGGAGTATGACTGAGTGAGTACGTTTCTCCGTCTGTTGTCAGGGCACCTACTCGACACTCACCAACGCAGGCGATGCACCCGGTACATTTATCTTCATTACAAATGATTGTACCAAAATATTCGGTGGCAGGACCTGTGAGGATTTCCGGCTCAACACTACTCTGTTCCACCATAAATTGCACAAGTTCCATCAGCTTAGTCCGCCTGTTCGTGAAGGAAAAATCATGATAGACATGAGCAGGAACAGCACCATTACCTACCTCCTGAAGGAGGAGATCGAGACCGGTAACGGCCGTTATTTGCTGCACCATTTGTGATTTTTGAAAAAGTTCATGAATGATTTTATTCGAGATTTCTATCTGGCGGGAAACACTGGACTGTGCTGGCCCAAGGACAATGACTCCTTCCGCACCCATAGCATGCAAAAATAGAAAATGCAAAGCATGAAGGGCAGCTGGTTGAGGGTATTCCATAAAGAAGACCTTCTCGCACGCTTTTTTGTCACTACTCCACCAGTATTTATGCAGCGTGGCAGCGTCCCCAAGGACCACGAAGCTTCCAGGAGTCAGGGGAAACGTTCTGAAATATTCCATAAACTGCCCATCGCCAAAGCGTTTATACTGCAACGCACCGGTGGGGCAGCTCGCAAGACAGGCACCACATTCCACACAGGCGATATGATCCAGCTCTACTCCCTCACGTGATTGAGAAATGGCGTTATGTCCACAGGCATCCATGCAAGCACTACAACCAGTTTTAAGCCGTGCACTGTACTGGCAAATGGCTGGGTTCCAGTCAATAACTTCATCTATTTCGGTTGCGTATATACGTTCAAAAAGAGCTGGCAGGCTCCCTTCTGAGTAGATGTTTTTCTTCGTTTCCGGCAGTTCAACACCAGCGCCTTCCAAAGGAAGAAGAGCAGGTGTTATCAACTCCCTATGTTCAACAATATGGAGATCAATGGCATCATTAGGGCAGGCTGTAACACACTCTTTGCAGAGGGTACAGCGCGAAAAATCCAGGAAGAGCTGTTCGCTTAAACATTGCTCAGGGCACGCTTCTCCGCAGGCTCCACAATACGTGCAACGATCCATGTCGATGGGCTGTTTCACACTGAAATTCAGCTTTAAGCCCTTATGAGTCTGCTCAATTTTTATCTCCTGAGCCGTTGCCAGCTCAGGGTCATAGCCAGTTGTCAGTAACGGATCAATGTGCAGGACACCACCGTAGGTATCAATAAAAGCATGGAGGGATGCAGCATCTGCGCTGAGAACTGTCAGGCGTGGATCAGCTTCCAGGGTGTATGATCGGTAGGATTGGCTGTTGTTACGGGTAAATTCAGCTCTGGCAAGAGCTGCAATGCCTGCTTCATTAATATCAGTCAGGTCACCATTGAGTTGCAGGGTTGGTGACAGAGGAAAAGGAGAATCAGGATGAATAGCGGGGAAACCACCAGCCAGGAGGATGCTTTCATCCTTCTCCTGTTCGACATTAAAAGCAAAACCTGGACGAATTGCCAGCGGCGCAGAATAATAGTCGGACTGAGCACCCGTGGTAGAAATGAGAAAATGCCCTGTATAATTGTTCATTTAATTTACGTCCTTATGGAGGAGATACGAACCTTAGCAACAACGACCTAAGTAATTAATTGTACATATTTTCCTGCTCATGTCAAAGTTTTTCTAATTATC
>JAOZLI010000102.1 GCA_029934915.1 Desulfocapsa sp.
AGTCCATTTCAAAGATACGGATATATTGAGTCTTTGAGTTACGATCAAGATTATTCTCTTGTACGCAGGCCTCAACACAGTCCATATATCCCTTGCAGCGGGAGATATTGAAGGCGTAGCCAAACAACACCTTTTCCTGTGGCTCCTGGGTGGACATCTGGATATCCACATTATCCTGAAGTTTTGCCAGCTTTTCAAGCCTGGCAACGGTCTCATCTCTTTCTTCCGGAGTCATCATCCGGTAATTTTTCTTAAAATACTCTTCCCATTTCAGCCCCATTTCTTCTGTGGTTTCACCGGAGCCGACACATCCGCCGGTAACAAGCCCGGCTGAACCGGCAGCGGCCGCAATGGACAGCTTCTTAATAAAGGATCTGCGGGTGCTTTTCGTTTCTAGTATATCGTCTGTTTTCATCTGGCCTTCTTTTTTCCTGGAATCCATGGCCACCCCTATTGATCCAATGGCAGAGAGTACGTCTCCGGCATCTTAGTTTTAAAGGCAGGGGAATGCGGGCTATGACAACTGGTACAGTTTCGTACCACTCGCTCTCCTGCCCAATATGCATCGCGTTTGCCGTGGGCACCGCCTAACCAATCCCGTTTTTGACGAAAATGACACTGACCACACAACTGGTAACTATGGTCAAAATCGATCTTTTTTCCAGAGGAATCAGAGAGAAAATCTCGATCATCCTCATCATGACACTGTATACACGCCAGCTCGTTATCCCCTTCGCCATGATTAATAACAATGTCTCCATGGGTAAAAAGGACAGCATCTTTGACCAGTACCTTTTTGTCAGTATGGCAAACGCTGCAGCGGTACCTGGTTATGGAATCCTTTCTGGCAAGTACTCTGAAAGATCCTCCCTTCCAGGATTCTTTGGCCCGTACCGTTTTAACCGGCAGTTGATAGGCTGTGTCTATTTCCATGGTATCAAAGGGCTCATCTGCATGATGAATGCGATCCATTACCCCGCCGCCGGAAGCCATGACGGCAACTCCTGACATGAGCACTGTCCCCGGGACAAAACACAGAAAAAGCAGGCCAGAACGCAAAAATATTTTTTTCATAACGGTTCTCGTCCTGGTTATTTGGTTCTGGTAAATTCTTTCCTGATCTCTGTTGCAATCATGGGCACATGACATTGACGGCAATTACCGCGTGATGCATGCTCCACCCGAATTTCTGCCACTGCAGCAGGGCCTGTATGACAGGCAATGCAATCTTCCCGAATCTGCAGACTGTGTGGAATCGGTGGAGGTGATCCACCCATTTCCGACAGACCGAGTTTAGGCGGTTTTATTGATTGCCACTCCGTTTCCACAAACAGCTTTTCCGTGCGCTGCGGTACATGGCACTGAAAGCAATTTACATATTCCGGATGTGGTGTCACCGGAGCATAGGCATCCTGATTCGGATCATACCCTCCCCTCTCATGGCAGGAGAGACACTTCAAGGTATCGCCTGAAAAAGAGGTAGGTACATCATGGGGAACTCTTGGCGGTGAACCGGGATACTGACGAAGTTCGTAGTATTTATTCAGGGTTCGTTTGCCATCGGTACCAGTCATGGCAGCAAGTGGTGTATTGTCATAACGTTTAAAGATTTTTTCGCCGTCTGAATCGAAACCCTGTGGAATATCCGGTGCTGCATTTGCAGACAGCACCATAAAGGTTCCGGTTAAGCAGATAGCGGCAAAACCCGTAACAACTTTGCTCAGCTTTGTATCTGCTTGTTTCATTATGCTTTCTCCAGTCGAACGGCACATTTTTTATAATCAGGCTGCTTTGAAATCGGACAGAAAGCATCCAGCGTAACTTCGTTAATTAAATAGTTTTCATCAAAAAACGGCACAAAAACCGATCCCCGGGGCGGAACACCACGACCATTGATGGAAGCCTTCATCACGATATCGCCTCGCCTGGAGATAATCTTCACCTTTTCCCCATTGGTTACACCAAGATCTGCCGCATCCTCGGGATTCAGCTCCACATAGGATTCAGGCATGGCGTTATGCAAAATGGGAACCCGACGAGTCATGGAACCCGTATGCCAATGCTCAATCACACGACCTGTACAAAGCCAGAAGTCATATTCCTGATCCGGTGATTCGGCAGCAGGTTCATAAGGGCGCGCCCAAATCCAGGCCTTTCCGTCCTTCTTGCCATAAAAATCAAATTCTGTACCTTTTTTACAGGCCGGATCATGCTTGGTATTAAAGCGCCAGCGAGTCTCTTTGCCATTCACAAACGGCCATTGCACGCCAGAGCGCTCCTTCAACACGGTATAGGGAGCCATATTGTGTTTAGGACTGTCGTGAAATCGTCGATATTCTTCCCAAATTTTTCCAATGTACTCATCTTCTCCCCAGGGAAACTGCTTCTCAAAACCGAGCCTGCGGGCAACTTCGATGATCTGCCAGGTATCTGACATGGTGTCGCCAGGTCCAGGAACAATGGCATCAAAATGCTGGGTTCTACGTTCAGAGTTCCCAAACAAGCCTTCCTGCTCCACCCACATGCTTGCTGGCAGGATAACATCAGCAACATCAGTGGTTGGCGTTGGATAGACATCAGAGACCACAATAAAACGATCATCTTTCAGACAACCCTCTCTGTAGCGTTTCAGTTTTGGCATGGTGACCATGGGGTTGGTCACCTGAATCCACATAAATCTGATATCGCCGCGATCAAGGGCACGGAACATCTCCACGGTATGGTACGTTGGTTTCGGGTCGATATTGGACAACGGCACATCCCAGATTTCAGCCGCCATTTTCCGATCTTTTTCATTCATCACAACGCCATGGGGAAGTCTGTTGGTCAGGGTTCCGACTTCACGCACAGTACCACAGGCACTTGGCTGTCCGGTGAGTGAGAAAGGACTGTTGCCGGGAGTAGAGATTTTGCCAGTAAGAAGATGAATATTATAGACGAGGTTCTGAATCCAGGTACCCCGTACATGCTGATTCATTCCCATGCACCAGAAAGAAGTAACCTTTTTTTCCGGATCGCCGTAGAGAGAGGCCATATATTTAATATCTTTGGCAGAGACTCCTGATATTCGCTGCACCTTTTCCGGGGTATAATCTTCTAAAAAGGTCTTATACTCCTCAAAGGTTATATCCTCAGGTTTATCTTTAAAGCTGAAATGGTCTTCGGTACCGTAGCCGATGTTTGTTTTTCCCTTGTGAAAGGTAGTGTGCTTTGTGACGAAGTCCCAGTTTACCCAGTCGTTGCGAATAATCTCGTAACAGATGGCATTGGCCACTGCCAGATCGGTGTTTGGTTTAAAGAGAATCGACTTATCTGCCGCCTGACTTGTTCGAGTGGTACGGGTGGCAAAATCAACAATGGTTACATTCTGTTTCCGTTTGCGGCTGGCAAGCATCCGTGAAAAAAGAACTGGATGCATCTCCGCCATATTGTTTCCCCAGGTAATCATAACATCGGCCGCCTCGATATCTTCGTAACAGCCCATGGGCTCATCAATACCGAAGGAGGTCATAAAACCGGTTACGGCACTGGCCATACACAAACGGGCATTGGCCTCAACATTATTGGTGCCAAGACAGCCTTTGAATAGTTTGGATGCCACATAGCCATCCGGTATGGTCCATTGACCGGAACCGTACATGGAGACGGAATCCTTGCCATGTTTTTTTATGGTCTCCTGTATCTTGGCAGCAATGACGTCCAGTGCTTCAGAAATTGGCACTTCAACCATTTTTCCATTTTTGCGAACCTGAGCTTTTTTCAATCGATCCTTGCCATAGAGGGCCTGAACAGAGTGAAAGCCTTTTACGCAACATAAGCCTTTATTAACACTGCAATTGGGATCGCCCTTAACTGCGACGGCACGGTCCCCGGACATACCGACCAGGACACCACAACCTGTACCACAAAAACGACAGGGAGCTTTCTGCCAGTTTATTTTCCCGGATGCGCCTTCCTGTTTTTTCCACTCGGCAAAACTGATTCCTGGAAAAATTGACCCTGCGGCTGCAAGGGCACTGCTGGCGGCTGCAGACTTAATAAATGATCTTCTGTTTATCTTCATGTTATTCTTTTCTCTCCCTATATTTTGTTCTGTTGTCTCTAAAAAATCGAAAAAATAATTATTCGGCACTATGTCCAAAGGTCATGCTTATTGATTGCAAAGAGGGTAAGTTTTTCAGCTTCTTTTGCAGCGTCTTTTCTGTATTGTCATCGGGGGTATCAGTGACAAGCACAATAACCTCTTCATTATCGGATGGTATGACCTCACAACACTCAATGGCTGACAGGTCTGTACATAATTGTTCCATTGCTCCTGCCTGGGGTAGTACCAAGTAACTCAAAATGGGCATAAGGCCTCCGTCATATGCATATTTTTTCTCTTTCATCGTAAGTAATATTAACACCCTATCATAATTATGCATCGGGTTACAATTTTTTTTACTACAAAGTATCACTTTAATAACGCGCAACATAATACAAATACCATGCCAATATAAAATAAACGCTACTTCAGCATGATGTATTTAGCCTACGGGGAAAGTGCTACCAGGTGGTACCACCTCACACCAGAAGCGCTACCGACCGGTAACAAGCATTAGTGATATCTCTCTATTTTTCTCAATGGAAGAACGTTTACAATCGGTCAGGAGTCTGTTTTACTAATCAACAACAGAATGTAGACGACTTTAAATTCGTAGGAGAATACAGATGAGTATATTGAGCATCTTTGGATTATCTGCCGCAATGTTCTTATTGGCAATAACACCAGGACCTGGTGTTTTCGCGACAGTATCCAAAGCACTTGCATCCGGCTTTAAACACGCTGTTCCTGTCGTTATGGGGATTGTTGTGGGCGACTTAATTTTTCTTATATTTGCAATTTATGGCCTTGCCGCTATTGCAGAAACGTTCAGTGCATTATTTTTAATTATCAAATATCTTGGCAGCGGTTATCTAGTCTGGCTGGGTATAAAGCTGTGGCGATCAACGCCTCAAGGAGTCGATATTACAGTGATAAAACCTCAGTCAGGGAAATATAATTTCTTAGGAGGATTATCCATTACTCTAGGTAATCCTAAAGTAATCCTTTTCTATCTGGGTTTTTTGCCCACCTTTGTCCCACTCGATCAACTTTCTACCTTCGACATTGCTATTGTTGCGTGTGTTGTTTCACTGGTTCTTGGATCTGTGATGTTATTTTACGCCTATACTGCTTCTCGGGCTAGAGAACTTTTTAAAAGTGCAAATTCCCAAAAGACCATGAACAGGGCTGCAGGTTCAGCAATGATAGGTACTGGTGCATTATTATTGTCAAAAGCTTAGAACTCACTCATTACACTATTTATGCCGCAGGATAAATTATATTTTGGTTATTTCACAATTGAATGATATCATCTTGTAATATACATTCGTTACAGAAAAACAAACATACTTATGGATACCATGAACAAATCAGACTTGATCGACACTATTGCAGAAGAAGTACAATTACCAGGCAAGACAGCCTCATCCATTATCGACACCATACTTAATGCTATGACTGAGACATTAGTTAAGGGTGAGAATGTTGAAATTCGTGGATTTGGAAGTTTTACTATCCGGAAATATGAGTCATATACGGGTAGAAATCCGAAAACGGGCAAAACAACTCTGGTAAAAGCAAAAAAATTGCCGTTCTTCAAAGTTGGCAAGGATCTTCGGGAAGCTGTGGACAATAAAAAGTAAACTGCCCAGGTAACGGTTTCTAACAAGACTTAGGCATAACGCAACAAATCTCAATTACTTTTGATGGGTACAGCTGCCTACTGCCGTTTCATGCTGGATGACGGCATCTCTTTCACATAAAGATCTTGTTTACTGTTTGGAATCTCGACCCCCTCTTCCAAAAATGCCTTATACACAGCCTCATTAAGATGATCGGTGGCTCTACCTCGTAATGCTGGCAGCTTGACCCAGCAGAGGAGTTCAAAGGCAATACCCGAGGCTTCAAAACGACGAAAGCGCAGACGTGGCAACGGAGTATTGAGGACAAGTTTTTCAGCTGAGGCAATGGCGATGGTAAGAGCCCGTATCCTATCGATATCCGTCCCATAGGCAACACTGAATTGAATGCGCAACCGAAAACGCTTAACCGGCCCACCTGACTGGTTAATGATCCTTGAATTACTTATGATGGAATTAGGGATGGTGATTTCAACATCATCACGGGTCAACAACTTGGTACTGCGTAGCCCGATATGCCGAACCAGTCCCCGATCACCATTATCAAGGACAATATAATCACCAATTTTATACGGAGCATCGGCCAGGATAAATATCCCGGCAAAAAGATTAGCCAGAGTATCTTTTGCAGCAAACCCCACCGCAATACCGACCACCCCCGCAGAAGCCAGCCAAGTGGTCACGTCAATAGCCCAAATCCGGGACAGACTGTAGATTCCGGTAACAACCACAACAACAAAAACTGAGTTATAAAAAAGCGGTAGAGTTCCTGGTTGAATCAGTGTGAAGCTGTTATCTTCATCGGAAAGCCGTTTAAGGATTGCACGTAAAGCCTTGATACCAGCAAATATCCAGACCACAACATTAATGGTCCAGAGGATGTTGATCCAGAAGGTCGTTGTCAGCTGAGACAAGGGCATCAAGAAAACAGCCGTCAACAACCCTGCCAGAAGCACAGTGTACCACACAGGAAAACGAAGAATCTGGACCAAATGATCATCTATTTCCCAGCCAGTGCGCCTGGCTGCTCCCCGCAGAAAGAAAAAAACCAGATAAGCAAGTAACGATCCGACAACAACGGTCAGGCAGGCAACAATCCCAGCCTGAATCCAGGGATTATCCGAAAAAGCAACGGCCGTTTCTTGAAATGATTTGATAATTTGAGGTTCGCTCATATTTACTCTTCCTTATTTTCCTTCAAAAACAAAAATAAAAGATCATTGCTGTTGCGGTGAAAACGACTCGTCACGCCACAGGCTATCCTGATGAAGTATCATCTCTTTTGCAGAAAACTTAGCACTATCACCAAAGCCAGGAGACTCCAGAACGAATTCCAAATATTTTATCAGTTCATCTTTTCCTATTTTGGAAGATATCAAGCCAAGTAATACTTCAATTTGTCCCTTTTGAATAAGCAGCGTTGCTTCTATAGTTACAAGCCTTTCGTTTATATCTGACACAATTTTGCTCCTTGCTTGTTGGTTTGCTAAGGGCTCGTTCAAAAGACGAACTTATTTTTGAACGGCTCTAAAATTGAAAATGGGCCAGTTTCCTGCTACAATGACTGCTATCAGTTAATACGTTCCTTCTCCTTATGATTCTTTATGAAACTCAATGGCAGCCCTGTAAAATACTGGCCCTTCTTCTGTGAGGAAAATATCTGGCACCTCTGTCAAGAGAACTTCCTGAAGCCTTTTGCACGGAAGGTTGTCTTTATTTCAAACACAAACCGATGTGTTGCGATGAAACTTCAAAAAGCAGCGCCCCCTGGTGCCCGAGTGGCATGGGATTATCATGTGATACTTTTGTTCAGGGAGTCAGAATGGAAAGTCGCCGACCTTGACACCCGCCTATCCTTACCCTGTTCAACCGAAGAATATTTTGCCAATTCTTTTGTACCTGCAGATCCACCAACATTTCGTGTTGTGGACGTCGATGATTTCATCAGACATTTCGCCAGTGATCGTAGACATATGAGGAATCAACCACAAGCTCCACCACCGTGGAATTGCATAGGGACAGGATTCAACCTTTGGGATTTTGTTGATGTTAGCAATACTGGATATGGACGAATCTACGATTTGAAGGAGATGGTCAAAGAATTTGGGTAGGAGTAACTACAATAGCACCATCGTACTCCCCATAAAAAAGGCAGTACGATGATGTTTGTAATAAGATCAACAGATTTAGACTTCTTTAATCCCCTCAAGCTTCCATTCCTCGGTACCAGCAGGTCGTGCCCAGCTCCACTCTTCGGCGAATTTCACGGGTTCTGTCATGGATCCGGAACGAAGATCTCCGCTCTTATCATCCACGGTATAATCAAGCAGATTTGCAGTAAACAGAACTGTGACGAAATCCTCGCCATCGTTAGAACCAGCATCTACAACTTTCACCTGACGGATGGAGATACTTTCCAGCTTATTGATTTCTCCCTTGGCTTTCATTTCGTTAAATTGCGTTTCATATTCCGAAGCAAGTTGGCTTCCCAGCAGATGTCCGTAGGAGGAAAGATCGCGACGCATCCAACCGGCCTGAACTTTGAAAAACACATCGGAGGCAATTTCCACAAAATAGTCTGTATCAAAACCAGAATCACTTTGACGTATCTGATGCAGCCCTTCATCCAAACCTGAAAGCTGAGGTGCCTGTGGTGGAGGCGGAGGTGCAGAAGCAGCGCCACCAAAGGGAGAATCGTTTCGAGGCGGCTGGTATCCTGGTGATGCCCCCCTGGAAGATTTTGCCGCAAATCGTTTATAGAGAAAAAAACCAGCCACACCAAGGAGGAGCAAGGGCAAGATCCCCATCCCTGAGCCACCCATTCCAAACATGGAGCCAAGAAGCATGCCACCTAAGGCACCACCTAAAAGGCCGCCCATCAGGCCCTTACTCATGCCTGATTTTTTCTGAGTTGTACTTTTTTGAGTCGTTGTTTTTTTAGGTGTGCTACGACTAAATGAACGTCCGCCTCCTCTTGACCGGGCATCTGAATAATCAGCGATTATCCCGGCCTCGATAAAGCAGAGGGTAAAAAACATGAGAAAAAAGGGTGTAAGCTTTCGCATAAAGAGTAACATATTTATTCTCCTGAAAATTGGGTA
>JAOZLI010000103.1 GCA_029934915.1 Desulfocapsa sp.
CTAACAAAATCGTAAAAATCTTAGCCTTGGGCATCTTTTTCCCCATGTTAAGCTTGCCATTTTGAAAAAGAAGATTTACTCTTTCTGGCGTTGCCTCAAGAAATCAACCAACTAAACGATACACCAATGACACAAGGTACTTTTTTATTCCTTGGTGATTCGCTCATTGCCGACTTTAACTGGCAAGAACGAATGCACCATTTTAATATCATAAACAGTGGAGTACCGGGCGAAACCACCCAGGGACTGCTCAACAGACTTCCTGCCATTATGGATTCTGTTAAAAACCCAGAACTTATTTTTCTGATGATCGGCACCAATAATTTGATTATTGAAGATTATAGTTTTATCGAGTCGCTTCGAAAAATAATTGTAAAATTAACAACCAGGTACCCGACAGCAGAAGTAATTACCAACAGTCTTCTTCCCTGCCAACTCCCCTGGTTGAATATGGAAACCCTGCAAAAGCTAAACAAGATGATAGAACCGATGACCCAACAAACGGGATCCTGTTATCTTGATATGTTTACTAAATTCAAACCGACCTCGGATTACTTTCAAAGTGATGGCATCCACCTCACCCCCAAAGCGTACGATCTCTGGTCTAAAGGAATACTCGAATACGTTTCTTTTTTGATTGAAGACGACTAAGTTCTTTTTATTCACTAAGGAAATCAATCACTCTTTTTTAAAGGACACATGATTATGAAAAAAGCACTTCTCCCCGGACTCGCAGTTTGCCTCTTTATCAGCCTCGCAGCACATAGTGGTAATGTGAATGCTTTTGGTACATCAAAGAGCGCTCCCGCAGCAGCTGCTTCTGAAGTTCCCGGAAGTATAACCGGTACCGTTCTTGAAACCATGGACAGTGGCGGATATACCTACATGCAGATCGACACCGGAATGAATAAGCCATGGGTTGCCATTCCACAGGCGCAGGCAAAAGTAGGTGATAAGGTTACCGCCATGCCCGGTATGGTAATGAAAAATTTCACCAGCAAAACACTGGATCGCACCTTTGAAGCTATCGTCTTTTCCGGTGGCCTTGCAGGAGCAACCAAGGCACCTCACGGAAGTGGTGGTGGTATGGGATCAGCGATGGGTGGCGGAGGTGGCGACTCATTTGCCAGTGCAGTTGCAGCTGAAGGTGGTGGTGGAGCTCAGCCCAGTGCTCAGCAGGCACAGGCAGGTGGTTCCGGCGGAAGTCTTGGAGCAATTACTCCCTTCTCAGAGATCAAGATTGAAAAGGCCACAGGTGACAATGCATACATCGTAGGCGATGTGTTTGGTAAAAAGGATTCACTGAACGGCAAAACTGTTCGCGTACACGGAAAAGTCACAAAATTCAGTCCAATGATTATGAAGCGTAACTGGGTTCATCTGCAGGATGGAACTGGTGACCCTATGAACAACACTCATGATCTGGTTTTCACAACTGAAGCCACCGTGAATGAAGGTGATGAAATCACCATGGAAGGTGTACTTGCTGCCAATAAAGATTTTGGCTCAGGCTATAAGTACGATGCCATTGTTGAGGAATCAAAGGTTGTTGAATAACGCACAAAAGGGGCTATAAAGCCTTACAGCGGAAAGGAGGATCAGATGCGCATTGGTATTATTGGTCCGGGAGCATTAGGTTGTCTCTTTGCCACAAAACTCTTTTCCGCTGCGGGTGAGCAGGATTCTGTCCTGCTCATTGACCACCGCCCTGAGCGGGCAAAGCATCTGAACGCAAGTGGAATTACATACGAATCCGCCCATGGGATAGAATGCTTCTCCATACCTGTAAAAAATGCTCCAGAAGATGTTGGCCCCCTCGACGTTCTCTTTTCCTGTGTTAAATCCTACGACTTACAAGACAGCCTGGAATTTTATGCCACCCTTCTTCACCCTTCGACTTTACTTATATTCCTGCAAAATGGTATTAGCCATCTGCAATACGCTGAAGATGATTCAATTCCGGCAACGGTTGTTTTCGCAAGCAGCTCAGAAGGGGCAACCAGACTTGGCCACGGCCATATCCGACATGCCGGATCAGGACACACATGGCTGGGGTTTCCAGCAACGCCGAACACAAAAGCACTAACTAAACTCCAGCAGCTCCTTGTCATTTTACAAAACGGCGGACTGGCAAGTTCCATTTCAGATGATATCCTGACAAGACTCTGGGCAAAACTCTTTGTAAACGTTGGGATTAACGGGCTCACAGCCACTCAGGACTGCAGCAACGGTCAACTTTTGGAATCTTCTACCACACGCAGCAACCTCGAAAAGCTGGTAAAAGAAGCGGAACAGGTTGCACGGGCGGCCCATGTAAGCATTGACGAAACCCCTCTTCGGGCAACGCTTACTGTCTGCAAAAAAACTGCCACCAATATATCATCCATGCTCCAGGATGTTCGAAACAGGCGGCCCACTGAAATCGACGCTATAAATGGGAGTATTAGTAGGATTGGCAGAAAACTTACTATTCCCACACCGGAAAACGACAGACTCATTGCTCAGATTAAAGAAATAGAAAATAATTATCCCAAGGAAATAGTATAATGCAAATCAAAAGTCACGAAATCGGATTTGACCTCGACGGTGTCATTGCAGCAACCGGAGAAACCTTTCTGCGGCTTGCCTGCCAGGATTTTGGCCACTGCTCTTTCAGCCTTGAAGATATCAAAGACTTTGAAGTAGAAGACTGCCTTGGTATCCCCAAAGATCACGTTGAGCAGCTCTTTTATATCATCATGAAGAATTCTCTACAGACTGGCCTGCAACCAATGGAAGGGGCGGTAGAAGTTATATCACAACTGGCCACTCAGGCACCTGTTACCATTATCACTGCAAGGCCTCTTACCCAACCTGTTTCAGATTGGCTGGATCATTTTTTCCCGGATGACACCTGCCAGAACATCAAACTTGTAGCCACCGGTGACCATAACGATAAAACCCGCTATATCAAAGAGCATAATCTGCAATATTTTGTGGATGATCGAGTGGAGACCTGCCTGCAACTGGCTGCTGAAACAGACATCACGCCCATTGTCTTCAACCAGCCATGGAACAGAAACCGCCACACACTTGCCAATGTAAGTGACTGGCAGGAAATGAAAAGCTACCTCAAGGACCTGCAATAGTATGCAATGCCCTCATTGTCAGAAAACGATCCAGGTCTACCGCAATCCTGTACCGACTGTGGATATCATCATCGAAGTTGGAGAAGAGATTGTACTTATCGAACGGAAAAATCCGCCCTATGGTTGGGCCCTGCCCGGTGGTTTTGTTGATTATGGAGAATCCTACGAAACGGCAGCAGCAAGAGAAGCTGAAGAAGAGACAGGAATTGTTGTAGAAAATTTACAACAGTTTAGAACATACTCAGATCCAGATCGAGACCCGCGACAACATACCGCATCCACGATCTTTATTGCACAGGGCAACACACAACCCATTGCCGGAGATGACGCTGCAAAAGCTGAGCTTTTCAGCAAAGAAACGATTCCGGATCTTGCTTTTGATCATGGTAAAATTATTGCCGACTACTTTGCATTTAAAAAATAGTCTTCAATAACCAAAAAACCACCAGCCCCGTGCCCACGGCGCTATACATCAAAAGTCAGGGGATGCAGTCACTGCCATATTTTTTGGCAACAAAAGCAAATACACCAATGCCTGCAATCCCCGCAATGATCAAAAAGATCAAATCTTTCATACGAATCTAACCTCGGACGCGAACCCCGGTTTTTTTCCGCAAACGAATGGCACTTGGAGTCACCTCAACCAGTTCATCATCATTAACATAGGCGATACAATCTTCCAAAGTCATCTCTATTGGTGGAGTTAAAACAACAGATTCATCCGTACCGGAAGCTCGCATATTAGTCAATTTTTTCCCTTTGCCGGGATTCACAATCAAATCTGCCGCCCGTGCATGCTCACCAACGATCTGCCCCGTGTACAGCGGATCACCCGGATGAACAAAGAGTTTACCACGCTCCTGTAGATTAAAAAGAGCAAAGGCGATTGCAGTACAAGGATCCTTCACCACCAGCACACCGTTTACCCGGTTGACAATATCACCAGCCCAGGGAGCGTATTCGGCAAAGACATAACTCATCATCCCCATTCCTTTGGTATCGGTCATAAATTCTGAACGATATCCAAGTAAGCCTCGGGTGGGGATCTTAAACTTCAAACGAGCCATACTATTTTCGTTGGTCATCTCCAGCATCTGGCCTTTCAATTTACCCAGTTTTTCAATAACCGCACCTTGATATTGCTCATCCACATCAACGGTGAGTTCTTCGTAGGGCTCAAGAGTCTCACCATCTTTTTCAATAAGAATAACCTGAGGCCTGGTCACCTGAAGTTCAAAACCCTCACGTCGCATATTTTCGATTAAAATAGAAAGATGCAGCTCACCACGACCTGAAACCCGGAATCCAACTGCGTCGGTCAGAGGCTCATACTGCAAGGCGACATCCGAGAGGATTTCCTTTTGCAAACGCGCCTCAATATGCCTTGAAGTGACAAATTTACCTTCTTTCCCGGCAAAAGGCGAATCATTGGGAATAAAATTCATGGAAATTGTGGGAGGATCGATTTCAATCAGTGGTAATGGCTGCGGATCATCGGGATCGGTAAAAGTAACGCCCACGTTCACATCGTCCATACCGGCAACGGCAACGATCTCTCCAGTGGTGGCGGAATCTACGGATACTTTTTCGTCACTTGCAAAACGGTAAATCTTTGTAATACGAACGGGTTTAATGCTTCCATCACGTCGCGCCACCACAATTGGCTGATTAATAGACATGGTACCATTCACAACTTTCCCGATCCCCAGACGGCCAAGATAAGGAGAATAATCGATGGTTCCAACCTGCATCTGCAAAGGTGCATCCACAGACCCGGAAGGGGCCGGAATATGTTCGGTGATCATCTGGGAAATGATATGCATATCACCTTCCTTAATGGGATCAGTATGCTCTTTTAATGCGTAGCCTTCTTTGGCAGAGGCGTAAACAACTGGAAAATCCAGAATATCGTCAGGGGCATTGAGTTTAACGAAGAGATCAAAAACCTGATCCACAACCCAGTCACATCGAGCTGCCGGCTTATCGATCTTATTAATAACAACAATAACCGGCAAATTATTAGCCAGGGCTTTTTTCAGAACAAAATAGGTCTGCGGCATGGGACCTTCCTGGGCATCCACTAGAAGCAGTGCTCCATCGGCCATACGCAAAACACGTTCCACCTGACCACCGAAATCGGCATGCCCCGGTGTATCAATGATATTAATCGAAAAATCGTTGTACTCATAGGAGCCATTCTTGGCAGTAATGGTAATTCCACGCTCACGCTCAAGATCCATGGAATCCATCATACGCTCTGCAACTCTCTCATTCTCCCTGAACATCCCGGAGTTTTTAAAGAGCTCATCAACCAGTGTTGTTTTACCGTGATCAACATGAGCAATAATTGCCACGTTGCGAATTTTATCCTGTTCCATTTGCTGCCTCATATAAATATAAAAGTAAAAGTTCACCAGCACCCCATCTCTGAACGGTCGAGCCGCCCAGCATACAAAATGCGTATAGCCTGACCGCCTCGCCTGTCCAGATATGGGGCACTGGCAAACTTTTACGACCTAGGGGTAGCGCTAAACTGGTTGTTACTCTGGTGAATTGTTACAAATAAAAAAAAGCACCCAGCTCTGTGCGGATGCTTGAAAATGCCCGTATAATTAGGGAGAAAAATTTAATAGGATAACAAAATTCCACAACCCTGGCAAGACAAATCGATCAAATCGTATCCAGAATTTTTTTCCGGCTTTCAGCAGACCGGTTGAGCACTGCAACATCCTCATCAACATAATCGTACACCTTCGCCCGTTTCCCAACAGCCGGTCGCATAATGCGCCCTAAAACCTGCAGCAGACGTCCTTCAAAGGTGATGGGGGTGGTAAGATACAGAGTTGTCAGCCCCGGGCAATCAAATCCTTCACCGATCAATTGCAAGGTGGCAACCAGCACCTGAACATCTCCCGCCTGAACCTGTGCAACGATTATTGTACGCTGTTCAGCAGAAGTTTGGCCAGTGAGCAATACGACGTTTACACCCAGCTGTAAAAGCTCTTCTGCAAAAATCTGGCAATGACTGATACGATCTGAAACCAATAGTTGAATCCCAGCATCAGCACTTTTGATTTCGCGCAGCACATCCTGAATGATTTGTTGATTTCGCGCATTATCCTTCGTCAATGCTTTAATCAGAGGCTGATAATCACCGGAATAATTATAATGAAACGTAGTCTTTCGTCTCAACAGTTCTGGCTTCACTACAGCCCCACTCTCCTGCAATTCTTCCTGAGCCACTTTATGAATTCTATCGCCCATATAGAAATAAATCAATCTGGTCAAGCCCGCATCACTGCGAAATGCGGTGGCAGAAAGGCCGAGGAGATAATGACCATTAAAATTACTCACGACATCGGTAAAAAGAGAAGCCGGAACCCGGTGACACTCATCGACAACCAGATGACCAAAATGTGGTGCTAGCTCTTCAATCTTCTTCCTGGCACTGTTGACAATGGCAACGGTAATTGCCTGCAGCTGAAAATGTCCATCTCCAACAAGACCTGCTTCAAAATCCAGGAATTCCCTGATTCGTTTTTGCCATTGATAGAGTAACTCCTTTGTGTGGACTACAATCAGGGTGGGCTGTTTTCGCTTTGCAATTATGGCCAGAGCCATCACTGTCTTACCACTCCCAGTACCGGCCTCAATCACGCCAAAGGATCTTTTCTGCGTGGCAGTAAGGGCTGCTTCCTGGTAGGGACGCAAAATTCCTGAAAATATAACATCCATTTCAGGAAGCAATAAGCGATTATCTATTATTTCGGGAGTCTGTTTGAGATATTCGCGACAGAGCAGCACCGCCTGATTGGCAAAACCACGAGGGAAGCGTAACCCCGCAGGCACCTGTTCATAGTAGGTAAGCACAGGTTTGAGATCTTTAGCAATCCAGCGGCCAAACCTTTTTGCTGAGATATATTTTGGATTATCAATGGTGAGACGTTCTTTAATCGCCTTTTCGAGTGCAAAGGGAATATCGGTCAGAAGACAATCTGCAGCAATAGAGAGAGATGGCATGACAAGAATTGTAAAATTTATTACCCTATGAATTCATCTTACGACTATCCCTTTTTACAAGAGAATTGATCAGTGCCCAACACACTGGCCCATATCGGGCTACAGACTCCACTCACAAAAATCGGCCTGAAAAAAGCCCCGTTACAGTGGATTGCACTAGGTTGCATTATTCCCGACATCCCCTGGATTGTCCAGCGCATTTTCTTCACGCTCGCCGACATAGCCCCAATCACCCTGCGACTCTATGCCGTTACTCAAGCCAGCTTGCTTTTCTGTGCCATCCTCTGTCTGACCTTCGCCCTGTTTACCCGAAAGCCCCTATTCGTTTTTCTCATCCTATTTGTTAACAGTTTCCTCCACCTGATCTTTGATGCCTGTCAGACAAAGTGGGGAAACGGCGTCAATTTCATGGCGCCTTTTTCCTGGCAGACCAGTAATTTCGGATTTTTCTGGCCAGAGGATTCGACCACCTACGTGTTTACTTTCATAGGGATTGCGGTTTTCATTCTCTGCTGGTCAAAAACAATAAAGACAGACCTGCTTTTACAAAGGCCAAACAAAAAGAAAACAGCTGCCCTGCTCTTTCTTCTTCTTTTTTATTTTACCAGTCCGATTTTATTTACCGCCCAGGCATATGATGCAGATCTGCACTACAGCAAGACACTACTCAACCACGGACAACGATCAGGAAAAAAGGTTGAAATAGACAGGGGAAGTTACAACAATAAGACACAAACAATCAGCTGTTATGCTGACAATGCTCTAAACATTAGCAACCCTCCAGCAATTTCATCGGGAAATCTTTCAATTCGTGGGATTTTCAAGGATGAAAAGAGTATTATCATCACAGAATACCATACACATAAACAATTTCGGGACCAGGCATCCTATGCTGGGTTAATCCTCACCCTGATGCTCTGGCTACACTCATTGCTGCGCCTCAAATATCCTCCGACAAACCATAAAAAACAGTAGTTTACTAACAGGACAAAACAATGAATATCATGCGTAATATCTTTACTTCTTTTATTTTTATCGTACTGACAGCAACACTTTCAAGTGCATCGGCCGACGTAGAAAGTATCATTATGACGATACCAGCTTCAGTCATAAACGATGGCATCCAAAAGGCATTACCTGCCAACTTCCCTATAGAATCAAAAACCATCCTCGGATCAGTATCAATTGACGCGATAAAAAATATGCAGCTTCAAAAGGATAAGTTTTCCGGGCAAATAACGCTTTCCGGACACGAACTCAATATGGTTACATCCATTGCCGGGCACAATCTACGCATGAAGATTGGATCATTGACCATGACCTTTCAGTGCGACGCAAGCATTCGTTTTGACAAAAAGAGTCAGACTCTTTTTCTAAAGCCATTGATTACAGAAATCCGTTCAGACGACAAAGGAAAGACAGAAGTAGCGTCCCTGCTCTCACAACTGTTCAACAATCGTGAATTCCCTCTGGAACTGAACAAATTGAAACCAATTATTGGCGACACCGGCGACAAAATATTAAACATTTCAATGTTGATCAGCAACATTGAGATTACCCCCGGCCTCCTGCTGCTGAAGTTACAACCTGTGATTACTGCAACCAGTAAACAGAAATAATGCTACTAAGGACTCGGTAAGAAGGCTGAAGGCTGAAGG
>JAOZLI010000352.1 GCA_029934915.1 Desulfocapsa sp.
AACAAGGAATGTCGAACCGCAGAAGGAAAAAACTTCAAGCGGTCGTCTTTTATTCTGATCGACATTCGACATTCCTTGTTCGACATTCGTTATTCTCTTTTAAAAACCCGCACGTAGTATGCTAGTTTAAAATCCGGGTTCCCGATGTTGTACGAAACGTAACCCTTTTTATGCCTGTAGCACTGTTTGTATGATTTTCCCCAGTTGCTCGATTGAATATGGCTTTTTCACAAATCCACCCACCCCAAGCAGCATAGCAGCTTTGACAGCGTTACTTTCTGAAAAGCCGCTGGCAATAACTGCCCTTTGGGAAGGATGTAATTCTTTAATGTTTTGATAGGTTTGCGCACCATTTATCCCTGGATCCATAAGCATGTCAAGCAGCACAAGATCAACAGTTTTTTCACGGCAGAATACAACAGCTTCTTCTCCACTGGCAACGGTATCAACAGAATAACCCAGCATCGTAAGCATCTGAGAAGCTATATCCCGCTGCTGCGGTTCATCATCCACCACAAGAACAGATCCACTTCCCTTGAGGCTTTCAATATCAATTTGTGTTTCAGGCTGCACAATGTCTTCTCTGGAAGGAGGAAAGTACATAGTAAAAACAGTGCCGGTGTCATCACTCTCCACATTAATTATGCCATCATGCTCCTTAATAGTATTCCAGACGATGGCAAGACCTAACCCGGTACCACTGCGTCCCATGACCTTGCTGCTGTAAAAAGGTTCAAAAATACGATTCAATGCCTCTTGTGCTATGCCGGTACCTGTGTCCCTCACTGAAAATACCACATAGTCTCCGCCACGAACCAGGGAATCAACCTGCCCAGATGCAAGAGATTGATTCGTGGTTGAAACAGTAACAGTTCCAGGGCCTTCTATGGATTCAATTGCATTGGTGACTAAATTCATAAGTACTTTCTGCATATGAACAGGAGTGCAGTTGATGCTCAATAGGTCTGATTCCAGATCTGACTCCACCCTTACTTCGGGGTATAGGGAGTCCACCCTTTTAAATTCCGGCGAATCAAAATATTCTCCAATGAGAGCGTTCAGAGAGTATACTTCTTTAGCAGCAGTTGCGCCGCGAGCCACGGTTAAGAGATCGGAAACAACTGCTGCCGCACGTTTACCAGATTCCTGGATGGACTTGATTGGTTGATAGAATTCGTCATCCTTGGATAACTTCAGGAGCAGCAGCTCGGGATAACTGACAACCCCTGAGAGGATATTATTTAAATCGTGGGCAACTCCTCCAGCCATTAAACCGATGGCTTCCATTTTTTCCGTTTTTTTGAGCTTTTCTTCTGCGGCAATTCGTTTGAATTCGGTCTTCTTCTGATCTGTAATATCTCTGGCAACATGTACAGAACCCGCAAATTGCCCTTTATTGTCTTTTATTGGAGAAACAGTAACGAAAAAGTGGCGTTGCAATCTTTCGTCAAAGATCTCTGAATGGTGTGATTGCTGATTTTGTAGTAGTTGCACATGAGGGCAGTTATGTGGTGGCTCCTCTGTTCCATGAAACACCTTATAGCATTTGCTCTGGATAAGATTTGTAAGGGGAACCTGCAACATTTCTTCCGTTGCCCTATTGGCTCGAACGATTTGAAATTGTTTATCTAGAATCATTATGCTATCAGGTACAGCATCAAAGGTTCGCTCCCACATCTTCTTTGCTTGCAAAACAGCCTGTTGGGATTTCTGTTGCTCTCCAATCATGTTGTTAACGTCAACGGCCAGTTTTTTGAATTCCGTAATATGCAGCTGTTGTGGATCAACTTTTATTTGTTCTTTGCTGGCTCGTGAAAAGAAATCCATAAAGATGAGCAGTTCCTGTGCGAGCTTTTTGGTAATAAACGTTGACCCCCAGTAACTGACTGCAAACGCAATAATTATCAAGATCAATGAAATACCAATTCGATCCAGCATACGTCCCTTATGTACTGCACGCAGGGACGCTATTCTCGCCTCAATCTCATCGAGATATATGCCAGTGCCAACAATCCATTGCCACTCTTCAATGGATTTCACGTAGCTCAATTTTTTAGATGGTTTTCCTGTTTTTGGATTTGTGGTGGCAATATATTCAACGAATCCGCCCTGGGGCTGGCGTCCAATAGCATAGACTTTTTGTATGAGTTTGTTGCCATGTTTGTCCGTGAGTTCCCATCGATTCTTGCCAATCAAGTCCTTGTTGATATGATTCAGACAGACACCGTCAAAGGTATGTGTGAAGATATATCCTTTATCTCCATGGCGAAAACTATCGAATCTGCCAAGAATCTGTTGCTGGACTGTTTTTTCTATATCATGGACATACAGACCGACACCAATAACCCAGTTGTAAGGCTGAAATAATTTAACAAATGCGATCTTTTTTCTACCTTTTTCTTTTTGGTACTGTGAGGACACGTCAGGATCGGTCCAGTAATAATGAACTAAGCCTCCCTGTTCCTGGTCAAGAGCAGTTTGTACAAATTCCCGAATAAATTTTTTCCCCTGTTTGTCTGTAAGTTGCGACAGGTCTTTGCCGATAAGATCCTTGTTGTAGGGGTGGGCAATCATGGTGTAATTCGTGTCTAATATCCAAAAATATCCTTTTCCATCAGCAAA
>JAOZLI010000104.1:0-1138 GCA_029934915.1 Desulfocapsa sp.
GCTGTACGGCTAGTGTGGCACGATCAGATACGTGGTATTGAGGGCAGTAAGTGTAGTTTTACTTTTACATTTGTGTTGCAAAGCATTGCGGATAGGTATGGCAAGTGTATCAACAAGGAAAAAGGGAGGCTTTGATTAGATATCGCTGCTTCAAGCGATACCACTGGCAAGATCGCGTGATAACATGAACACGCATACGGAGATGTTTCCTGATGTCCAGATCACTTGTTACCCCAAAATACTGTTTATAATTCTAACAAAAGAGCAGGTTGTTATCTTTACGATCAGCAGCAATTTGGTTAAAGTGAATTTTTCCAATTTTAATTTTAGCAGTCTGGCTCAGGGTCAAAAGACTAGCTGGTTGCCTTGAACAGGAGCAGGAATAGATCGAGTGTTAGTTTAACTGGGAAACAGAATAAGCGCTGGCCGGATCGGGATGAAGTTATGGCAAAGTATGATAGAGATAGCGAACCACCATGTGATGATGAATCTGACGACATTGAAGCTGAGATCATTCGAGATGAAGTCTCCAGAATTTTCAAGAAGCATCCAAATGATCACATCTCAAAACTTGAAGAAATCGGCTTCGAGTACCATGACGACGAGTACGATGAAGAGGAACATGAAGAAGCTGTTGCCACACCACTGAATAACAATCAGGAATACTTGGTTTCATTCTTTAACGGCAATATCCTACTATCAGTTCAAACACTGGAAATCTTTATTGAAGAACGTAGAAGTAAAAATCCTAACCTTCCACTTATCAGGAAATATTTTAAAGATTCGAATAAACACCTTTTATCGCTGATATTATACGGTATCAATAAGTATCCTTTAAACGTTGAAATTCTTTCGGATCTTGCATTTTTCCATGAATACCAACCTATCCTGAACATCGTAATTGATCACTACACAGTAGCTTGTAAGGAACAAAGCAATCTTGAGGTGTTCTCAGAGTTAGTAATGGATTTTTACTATGCAACCATAGCGGATGGGTACGACGCATTATATGCAATGAAAGAACTGTATCCTGTTGAAAATGATAAACGAAAGATTGTTGATTTCCTGAACGAAATTGAAAATGCTGGTCTTGACAAAGAGGATGTTGAATTCTAAAAAAGTACAGGACTGATATTGA
>JAOZLI010000104.1:1238-8688 GCA_029934915.1 Desulfocapsa sp.
GATATTTCAAGACCTGCCCCTGGCCTTTCTGAAAAAGACTATACTGAGACCTGTCTCCTGCCAGAAGTGAATACCGAAGGCGAGGGGCGCCTTGGTTTTGTGATAATGTTCAGTTAATTATTGCACTACACATACGAAAGAGTTAACTTATTATCCTACTAGCTTGAGCATCTAACGCCCCACCTGAACCAGGAGGACACAATGAAAAAGTTTTCAACTCTATTCATAACTGCGCTATTGATACTATTTACAACAACTTTGGCGCAGGCAGAGAGTAAATGGGTAAACTGTTCCGCAGCCAATGTCGGTGTATTCAAAAGTCGTATTCATGTCAAGTGCAACGAATCTTACAGTGGCATATCTTATTTTGCCTACCCCACATCCGATGCTGCATCCGCAGCCCGCTTCCTGAGCATCCTGTCCGCTGCCAACCTTTCAGGTCGCACCATTCAAGTTTTATATAACCCTGCTGATTTCACATCAGCTACGTCATATGGCTGTATGGCTGGAGATTGCCGTCCATTTACCGCATTACTACTCTATTAATGAGACATTATCCCATGAATGCCATACTCAGTAGATCAATCTTCGAGAGTTTATTTTTACTGAAAACGTTATTGGCAATGGTAACGATTCTGCCAGTGGTTTTCTTTTTACCATCAGCTCATGCTTCTTTGTATTGGTTCCAGGACGTACGGGACAATGAGATTTCTCTCTGTTTTACTGGCGACGCTGTTACTGCGAACCCTGACCGGGTACTAGAGGTTGTTGGTTACCTGCAACATTTCATAGAAGCTGCCAACATTCATTTCCTGACACTCAACGGTACACCCATCAGAGACGCTGCCAGTGCAACAGGTAACATTCAAGAGCTGGCATGCCCTTCATTTACCTGGATCGACGACAGCACAAGCCACTATGAGGGGGATATTCGCGTTGCCCTGCGTAGTACCAATGTCAAGATAACTCCTGCAACGGATATGGTTCCAGGTGCTGGCTGTACCCAAACGATAGGGGCAACGAGCTGGTCAAATGCTCCCGACGACCTCGACACTCATCGGCCCTGTCAATATAACTTAAAGCTGTTGGACGACTCGCTGGACATGACAATTGGAAGACCTGGACAGGACACAGGTACTCCATGGCTAAATCACACCTTGCACGAATTTGGCCATGCCCTTGGTTTAAGTCATGAGCATGCCCGTGTTGACGAAAATGCTCAGTGTGTTCCTACCACCAACAACAAGGAATACCATAACACTGCCAATGGATACATTACGCCCTATGATAAAAATTCAGTTATGCACTATCGTTTCTGGCCGGATGAAGTACCACTATGCTTCAACCACACGGGTACCAACTACAGCAATGAGGGTCTTACGTCGTATGACAAACTGGCCTTACATATCATGTACCCTGAAGACGTACTTATTGCGGAATTCACTGGTACAACTGTCGTCAAGACCGATGAACGCTTAATCCTGCGCTCCACTTTGACGCAACAAGGTGCCACAAGCTACGCGATCAAAAATTTCAGCTGGCACGTGGATGGTAATCTGGTCAGTACCAGCGACACACTGGATATGACCTTTCCTACTCCTGGCGACCACGTTTTTCGATTCACATACCAGGATTTTCTACTCCGGACTTACAGCTACACCGGAACGCTTCATGTTCTGGATACAACCACTTTTAACAACCGACTGGCTGCCATGCAAGAAGTACTACTGATAATGATGACCAGCGCGACCGATGATAGCAGCACAACATTTCCCTGGTCAACATTTATTCCACACATGCTAAAAGATAAAAACAAATAAACTTCTATCCCGAAATCAGTCACTGATCTGTACGTTGATATAGACCGGGTATCTTTTTGAAAATCATAACAGGCAGCAGTAAGATTCAGCCGAAAAATCGGTTTTGTCTGGGCCGGCGGTCCATTGCATAAAAACAACCACAACCATTCTCGTCTACCAGAGTATTTTCAGCCACTTTGAAACATTTCAGAAACATGGTTATTCAGTCTCCAAAAAGGGGCGACTGCAAAAATGGAGAGAAGTGTTTGCTACAATTGCAGAAAAGCTAAAAAAAGAGACTGTTTTACAAACTCAACAGTATAACGATAGAACTAGTCCATGGACTACTACAACAAAAACAGAACGCAAGTTCAGAAGATTCTCTTTTCAAACAAATCAGGTCTAGATACAGCAGAAGCCGCAAAACGCCTTGCAGAAAACGGAAAGAATAAACTAAGCGACACAAAACCACAGTCACTTCTTGTTATCTTTATCAATCAGTTTAAAGATTTCATCATCTACATCTTACTGTTTGCCATCTTTTTTTCTCTTCTTATTGGCGAATATGTTGATTCCATTATTATCCTTGCCATTCTTACTCTCAACAGCCTCATCGGTTTTTTTCAGGAACTGAGTGCCAATAAATCCCTCGAAGCTCTCAAGAAACTATCTCGAATACAGGCCACAGTCCTTCGTGATAAAAATAGAAAAAGTATTGATGCGGAAGAAATTGTAACAGGGGATGTAATCTTTCTGGAAAGTGGTGATAAAATACCGGCTGATGCCAGAATCCTGACCTGCAACCTGCTCCAACTTGAAGAATCCGCACTCACTGGAGAAAGTCTTCCAACGGCCAAGACACAGAAGACTATTGGTTCAAACATGCAGGTGGGTGACCAAAACAATATGGTCTTTGCCACCACCACTGTCGTCGCAGGAACCGGAACAGCAATGGTAACGGCAACCGGCATGAACACAGAAATAGGAAAAATTTCCCAACTCATTCAAGACGCCGAGACCACCGTTACCCCTTTGCAAAAACGACTGGATCATTTTGGTCGTCGCCTGGGGATGGTTATTATATTTATCTGCACGGTTGTTCTTCTGGTACTGTCCGGTAGAGAATGGTTGAGTGGTGCAGAGCTTAGTCCGGCCATATTTATCAGCCTGGCATTTGTAGCCATCAGCCTTGCCGTTGCAGCAGTTCCCACCGCCCTTCCTGCTGTAGTCACCATTTCGCTATCTGTGGGTGTCAAACGCCTCCTGGCCAAACGTTCCCTGGTCAGACGATTGGCCTCTGTGGAAACCCTTGGTTCCTGCACTGTCATCTGCTCCGACAAAACGGGGACTCTTACCCAAAATGAGATGACCGTGATACATGGCTGGAGCCTCCAGGGAGAATCGAGTTTTACTGGAACTGGTTACGATCCACAGGGCACGATGAGCGGGGCAAAAGAGGGTCTTCTTTACCGAGCCGGAATCTATTGCAACAACGCAGAGCTTTACCAGGAAGAGAGTAAATGGCAGATCCTCGGAGATCCTACAGAGGGCGCGCTACTGGTCAGTGGCGCAAAAGCACAGAGCGAATGCCTGGATAAACGCTTAACTGAGATACCCTTTGACTCAGAGCGGAAATGCATGAGTGTTCTGGTGAGTGACTCGGAGGACAAGCTGACAGTCTACGCCAAAGGTGCGCCGGATTCTCTGCTTAGCAAATGCACCAAAATAGTCTCAGGAAGTTCAGTTATCCCGCTCAGTCAGGAGCTTCGGGATCAGGTTCTGGAGACGAACGATAACTACGCGTATAAAGCCATGCGAGTACTCGGTTTTGCCTGGAAATCTGTCTCCGACAAAAAGGAACATAAGGAAGAAGATCTCATTTTCATTGGTCTGCAGGCCATGGTTGATCCACCCAGGCCAGATGTTGCCACATCCATAACAAGAGCCCAAAAAGCCAATATCAGAGCAATCATGATCACTGGTGATTATCAGCATACAGCGAAGGCGGTGGCTGAATCCATAGGCATCAGAGGGAAAACGCTCACGGGGGCTGATCTTGACAGGATGGATGACGAGGCGTTGCAACAAGCCCTGCAGGAGGAAAGCAATATCTTTGCACGAGTCATTCCAGAGCATAAACAACGCATCGTCATAGCACTGCAAAGCCTTGGCAATGTGGTGGCCATGACCGGTGATGGTGTAAATGATGCCCCGGCACTGAAACATGCAGATATTGGTATTGCAGTGGGCAGTGGCACGGAAGTCGCGAAGGAAGCAGCGGATTTTATACTGCTCGACGATTCATTTTCCCATATTGTTGATGCCGTAGAGGAAGGAAGAGGAATTTATGACAATATTCAAAAATCCATCATGCTGCTGCTTTCAGGAAATCTTGGGGAAGTACTTATTATCTTTCTGGCAGTTATCACAGGAATGAACCTGCCACTCACCGCTGTGCTTCTTCTCTGGATCAATATGATCACCGATGGCGCACCGGCCCTGGCCTACTCCATTGATCCGTACTCGAAACGAATTATGGAGCGGCCGCCGATTCCAATTTCTGAGGGTATTCTACCACGCCATCGCCTTACCCTTATTGGGTTCTTAGGCATCTGCGGTACTCTGATCGGTCTGTTTCTTTTCTCAATCAGTGGTGGTAATTCGACTCAGGCCGATGAGGTGATGCACGGTCGCACAATGATCTTCAACTTCGTGGTTCTCTATGAAATGATACTGGTCTTTCTTATCAGGCAGGATTACCAGGTTCCAATATTTAGCAACATTCTCCTCTGGCTTGCTGTCGGCCTGACCTTTTTACTGCAAGCATTGCTTATGTACACTCCGCTTGCTCCAGTATTTCAGATCGTCCCTCTGGGCATAAAAGATATTGCTCTCTTACTTGTGGGAGGAAGCGCCTTTTTTCTGTGCTACCTCGCATATGCGAAGGTACAATATGAAAAATAGTTAATTCAAATACTCAACAGATGTTGCGAAAAATGTAATCGATTTAAGCTGTTTCTCACCTTCGCCTTTCCCCGCCACCTGTACATTAACAGGAGGAGCACAATCCTTCTTGTCCTTTCCCGCCACCTCGGCAGCCGCCTGTTTTGGAGCTTCTTTTTCCTTGTCCTTAAGTGCACACAGATCAACATATTTACCAATGGCATAACCCTGGAGCTTGACTTTTTGACCAGTTGCATCTTTTTTAAACTTAAAAGCATCATCCTTTGCCCAGACCAGAGCCACAGGATCTCCTTTCTTATATTGTTCGTGAGAAAGCCATACTTTACAGCCACTCATACAAGCACCAAGAACAGTGCCAGTCAGAGAGATATTCTTTTTTTCATACTCTCCCATACTCCCGGCAAGATCAATAAATGTGAGTGAAGGCTGCTCCTTTACAGATTCCCCAAAAGCCTGGGAAACAAACACCTGGGTAAGAAAAATAACGGCAAACAACAGTGCAAAATTCTTCATTTACAAATCTCCTTTCGTTTTTTGTTCGTTCTTATTTGTATTTTTAAAAACAGGTAACATCCGGAACCGGCGAGTAGTATAAAAATCAGCCCTACCAAGTCATAAAAAAGCCGTCCCCACGGGCCAAGAATATCTCCTGTATGGAGATCCTGTACCAGCCACATCACCGGAATTCGGTTAGCTTCTTCAGGAAACATATCCTCAAGTCCCTGTGCTTTTCTAGTTGTATCTAAACGATCTTGGTAGCTACCCGGCAGGAATGCAGTTGAAATACGTCCTTCTCTCAATACTTTAAAGTCATGGTGGTGATTGTATAATATACCCGTGACAGAAATGATAACAAAAAGAATAGAGACAAAGATACTTGGCCAGATAAAATAACCAAAACAATAGATATGAATTTTTCTCCACAGAGAAAAAGATGACTTTTTACTATTTTTTTTCAACGTAACATCCAATGGAATATAATTAAATGTACCTGATTACCATCAAAGCTCAGGTAAATGTAAGATGGAATTGTAGGAGCCCCGCCCCTGCGGGCGATTTTTCTGAATTATCAGCGCCCTACGATCGCTCGCGGGGGCGAGCTCCTACATGAAATATAGTTTAGCTGAGCTTTGATGGTAATCAAGTAAATGTATCAAGGTGCCTTACACATTTTCTACAGGAGAACTCTCTGCCGGAGCACTTTCTAGCGGACAATCTTCACTGGGAACCCCAGTACCTGGCCCATATCCTGTGCCGTTGCCTGGCCCCATGCCACCGCGGCCAGTACCATCGCCTGCGCCGTATCCACCTCCACCACCTGCACCGCCACCATTGCCGCCACCACCGTTGCCATTTCCACCACCACCGCCGTTGCCACCACCACCGCCATTGCCACCGCCGCCATTACCATTACGAGCAATCAAGTTGCCGTTAAGCATAAAAGCAGCATCTGAAAGAGTATCAATGGATTGATCGTTATTAGCAATCGCCTTTACGCTAACTGCCATTGCCGGAACAGCTAACATGGCGATTGCGGTTGTCAGTACAAATGTTTTAAGGCATTTTGTAGAATGTTTCATAGGACTATATCTCCACTTAGAGCCCGTTCAGAAATTTCTGAATGAGCCCTTAAATTGCTCTTTTCCTTATGGAAAGAGTTATATTGCATTTTACCTGCGTTGTCAGACTTTTTGATTATTTGGTCATAAGAAATCTACCGCTAACCTGAGCACCTGCACCACGTTGCATAGTATTAGAACCAGACCGTCCACTCACCTGAACACCATTTTCATCAACCCGACCACGTTCTCTTGGTGCAGTAATAATATCACTAATTTGTTCTGCAGTAAGAAATTGTGCCTCATAGGTGGCATCGTTGAGTGAGAGTAGATACGTAAAGGATCGCAGATGATTGCGAGACCCCTTGACCAGGTTTTGATACACCATTTGAATATCCGAATTATCCGTTTGTTCCAGCAGATCGTACAAATCTTTGATATCAAGATCCTCTATGGTCGCGCCTACCTGGTATGCATCCACCAGAGATTGCTCTCCTTTAGCAACCAGAGAATGATACAATTCCTGTAACTTCTGGTCAGTAAACACTCCCACAGTCGGGTCACTAATTGGATTAACCAGGCTGTATTTGTCAAACAGGGCCTGCACTGCATCCATATGTTTTTGTTCACTTCCTGCTATTTGCGAAAAAGTTCGATCATTCCACTTTTCATACAGAACCTGATAAACATCTCGTGCCAGCTTTTCCTCTTCAAGCATTTTGCTCAGGCCAAGCTCTTCTTCAAAACTCAGGTCCTGCATGGGCATACTTGCAACTATTGTCGACAAGCCAGCCTGCCCACCACCGTTACCTCCGCCATTACCATGCTTGCGCCCCCGTGCATCACTATTTACAGGCAACAGCAAGATTGCTGCAATTAAGGCCAGACTACTAACACTTGCCAATGTTTGTTTGTTCATCATGTGCGAGTCTCCGTTATATAATATTTGTATCCGGCTGCGTAATAGCATTCGGATATTGTGTTTTACTGTGTATGTTTCGAATATGATTTAGCAGTAACCGTGCCAATTAGACACAGCATCTACATACACTGTAATTACAACATGATAGGCGTTTTTACTGCCTTCCGTGAATCACAGGATGTCGACAAACATGGTGTTTATCGACA
>JAOZLI010000105.1 GCA_029934915.1 Desulfocapsa sp.
AACCCAGTGGTGCAAAAGTTACCCATGAGGAAGTGTGCAAACACGCATCAAGCACTTTGAGCGGCTTGTTTAGCCTTGGCGGCAACAACGATGTGGCCATGATAGAAGAGCTCGTTGATTTTGATCCTGTTTTTGACGGCTTTTCCTATCAGGGAGTACCGGATATCAGGATTATTCTCTATAAGGGCTACCCGGTCATGGCCATGACCAGACTCTCTACTAAAGATTCCGACGGCAAGGCAAATCTGCACCAGGGAGCAGTAGGACTTGGTATTGATATTAAAACAGGAAAAGCCCTGAAAGCAATTATGCATGGCAAACCCATCACACTCCATCCTGATACCGGAAAAGAGTTTAGTAATTTTCATGTTCCGGAATGGAAAGACTTTCTCGAACTTGCCAGTCGCTGTTATGAGATTACAGATCTTGGCTATCTTGGAGCAGATATTGTACTCGATGCCAAAAAAGGACCACTTGTCCTTGAGCTCAATGCCCGTCCAGGTCTTGCCATACAAATGGCGAATGGTGTGGGAATGCAAACACGGTTTAATGCAGTAGATCCTGAAATCAGGAAAAAGCGTAGCCCTGAAGATCGTGTGGCTTTTTCACAGCAGCACTTTGGAATGTAAAGCATGAAACAACTCGTTAGTCAGGTACTTTTTTTTGTACGTAACCAAAAGGCACAGAAGAGTGGGAACCTTCTGGCTCGTTTTCTTGTTATCCTTTTCGTTACGATTATAACCTATAGTATTGTTTTTCATCTTCTTATGGTCTATGAGGACAGAGATTTCAGTTGGGTTACCGGCTTGTACTGGACACTGACGGTGATGTCCACTCTGGGTTTTGGAGATATAACCTTCACCTCAGACGTAGGCCTTATTTTTACCCTGCTGGTTCTTCTTTCGGGAGTTATTCTCCTGCTGATTTTACTTCCTTTTACCTTTATTCAGTTCTTTTACACCCCCTGGCTGGAAGCACAAAAACAGGCTAGAACTCCTCATTCTCTTCCACAGACCATCCGTGGTCACGTTATTTTGACGAACTTTGATTCGCTCACTCGTAACCTTGTAAAAAAGCTCAAGCAATACAATTATACATACGTCTTTATTATTGGTGATCAGCAGCTGGCACTTGAATTGTATGATGCCAATTATAAAGTTGTTGTAGGAAAAATAGACAACCCCGAAACCTATCGAAAGGTGCAGGTACAACAGGCAGCACTGGTGGTGACAACGGCCGATGATCTGATCAATACCAATGTCGCTTTTACGGTCCGCTCAGTTTCTAACACAACACCCATTGTCTGTAGTGTCGATACTGTACATTCTCTGGATATTCTCAATTTTTCCAAAAATATACATGCTTTTCAATTTATGAAACGGTTGGGAATCAGCCTTGCTGCAAGAACAATTGGCATTGCCGAACCAAATATCATTCACCGCTACAATGAGTTGTTGATTGCGGAATTCCCGGTGCATGATACGATTCTGGCTGGTAAAAGTCTGGCCCAAGCGCATCTTCGGAAAAAACTTGGAATATCCGTTATTGCTTTCCATAAAAGAGGTGAACTTTTCCCACCTGATGCTGATGAGATACTGTCTCCATCCACTATCTTGATATTGTCCGGGACTGAAAAGGAAATGAAACTGATTGGACGGCAGTTGGCAGAAAGTTGCACATATCCACCTCCCAACCCTGCTGTTCTCATCCTTGGCGGGGGACGGGTTGGTCAGGCAGCGGCTGATTTTTTGACGCAGAACAGTATCACTTGCAAGGTTATAGAAAAACGAGAGCGCATTGCCAATCAGCAGAAAAACGTTACCATTGGAGATGCCGCCAGCATAGAAATCCTTAAAGATGCAGGCATTGAACAGGCACAGTCGGTGATTATTACTACCCATAATGATGCCATGAACATCTATCTCACCTTTTATTGCCGGCAACTGCGTCCTGATATTCAGATTATATCTCGTGCCTCTGAAGAATTCACTGCTCCCAAGTTATATCTGGCAGGCGCAGACCAGGTGGGGTCTTTTGATGTCAGGGCCACAGCTTCCATTATGGATCTCCTGCTCCCTTTTGAAGAATCAATTTTCTCTACTGATCGCACTATCTTTTTTGTGCCAATCCCAGCAGATCTTAAAGGGAAACCTCTGATTGAAAGTAAAATTAATAAGAAAACCGGATGTGTTATTCTTGCCATCAAGGATGGGGAGCATTGTCAGCCAAATCCCGATCCAACGGGCCCGCTTCCTCAAACAGGAGAACTGGTTGTGTATGGCTCTTTGGAGATGGAAAAGGTGTTCAGGAAAGAATATATGTGAAAGACTATCTGATAGCAGAGTGAATTAAGATAGTTACAGCGACATTTTTTAAATTCAAATTCAAATTCAACAGGATAATCAAATTATGGATGATCTGAAAGAGAAACTAGTAACAAAAAACGCCATTGAGATAGTTATAAAAATCTCCATTCTTGGAGTGCTGGTTATATGGACCTTTCTTTTGATAAAACCATTTATGATTCCTGTGATCTGGGGAATAATCCTGGCCGTTGCCATGGAACCCTTTATCAGCAAAATTGCAAAGATGCTCGGGGGACGTCGCTCACTTGCTGCAACGTTATTTGTTCTTACAATTGTTGCCGCACTTATTATTCCATCAGTTTTGCTGGTAATGCAATCCATCGATTCTGTACAGCTAATTTCAGAACGAATGCAGGATAAGACGTTTGTTGTTCCTCCACCCCCAGCAACGGTAGCTGAATGGCCGATGATCGGAAATTCTGTTCATCAGGCCTGGCAACTCGCTTCCACAAACCTGGAAGCTGCCTTGAAACAATTCGCCCCCCAGCTGAAAGCCCTTGCCAGCAAGCTCCTCGGTTCTGTTGGAGGTGGAATATCCGGGGTTTTTATGGGTATTGTTTCAACCTGTATTGCCGGTGTTTTCCTGGCTAAGGCTAAAGGGAGTTCAGCTGTAGCCGAAAAGATTATAACCCGTTTTGCAGGAGAGAAGGGGACAGAAATTACTGTACTTGCTACAGCTACTATTCGCGGCGTGATGACTGGAGTTGTTGGGGTCGCAGTCATTCAGGCAGTTCTTTCGGCCATTGGTATGGTTGTTGCCGGAGTTCCTGCTTCTGGCCTTTGGGCTGCACTGGTGCTCGTCTGTGCGGTGAGTCAGTTACCTCCAATTCTTATCCTTGGACCCGTTGCAGCATATGTCTTTTCTGCTGCTGATACCACAACCGCTGTGATTTTTCTTGTCTGGTCTCTATTTGTCAGTGCCAGTGATGGCTTCTTAAAACCCATGCTTATGGGGCGTGGCGTCGATATCCCCATGTTGGTTATTCTTATTGGTGCATTGGGTGGCATGATGCTTTTTGGTATTATCGGCCTCTTTGTCGGCGCCGTTGTACTCGCCATCATGTATACCTTATTTATGGCATGGATCGATGAAATTGAACTGGTAAATGAATAATTTAAGATAGAGTACCTTCGTATGAAATTTTCAAAAATGTATTTTTCCGGCGTGCTTGTTGTCTCAGCAATATCCTTTAATGCTTGCACCATGCTGGGCCCTGATTTTCAAGCTCCGCAAACGGAAATCCCTGCCAGCTGGAGTGAAAGTGAAAACTTTAAAAAGCTGTCAAAAGAGGAAAACATTGCATGGTGGAAACTGTTTAATGATCCGACCCTTGATTCATTAATAGAGACAGCCTATGCACAGAATCTATCCCTGCGTAGTGCAGGGTTACGCATTATGGAATCTCGCGCCTTTCTTGGTCTGGTTAAAGGAAATATGTACCCCCAGTCTCAAAATATGAACGGCGATATTATGACCATCGGCACCACAGGTCCTGCTGCAGATCGCTATTACAATGCAGCGGCCATCGGCTTTGATGTTGGATGGGAGATCGATTTCTGGGGAAAATTCAGTCGATCCATAGAGTCTGCCGATGCCAGTTTGTATGCCTCCATTGCCGATTACGACGATGTCCTGGTCAGTCTCACTGCAGAAGTAGCTCGCAGCTATACTTCCATTCGAACCCTTGAAGAACGGATTCGTCTGGCGAAGAAAAACAGTAAACTCCAGCAGGATGGCCTCCAGCTGGTTAAGCACCAGTTTGCAGCGGGCACCGTAACCGAGCTTGATGTGCAGCAGGCCAAAACCCTGCTCAGTACCACCCTTGCCACCATCCCCAGCCTGCAAAGTGTGTTACAGCAAAGTCGTAATGGTCTGGCTATTCTGCTTGGCGTATTTCCTGGAGACCTTCATAACTATTTGAGTGGTGAAGGAACAATACCTGCTGCAGAAACAGAGATAGCCATGGGTATCCCTGCAGATTTACTTAGAAGACGTCCGGATATTCGCAAGGCTGAAATGCAGACGGCGGCCCAGAGTGCGCAGGTGGGTGTGGCACTGGCTGAACTCTATCCAAGTTTTACACTTTTCGGATCTCTTGGCTGGAGTGCCACTGATATCGGTGGAAACAGCCTTGGAGATATATTCGATTCAAATAGTTTCAGCTATTCCTTTGGCCCGGCCTTTAAGTGGAATATCCTGAACTATGGTCGGATAAAAAACCAGGTTCGTATTCAGGATGCCAGGCTTGAACAGCTGATCACCGGATATCAAAATACGGTACTTTCTGCTGCCCGGGAAGTGGAAGATAATATGACTGCCATGGTTTATGCCCAAAGAGAAGCGAAGTATCTTTTGGAAGGAGTGCAAAGTTCTAAAAGATCCGTTGAGCTCTCCATGCTCCAATATGAAGAAGGGTTCGCCGATTATCAACGAGTCCTTGATTCGACCAGGGCCTTGACTCAGAAACAGGATCAATATGCCCAGCTGCAGGGCGCTATAGCAACTGATTTTATCAGTTTATATAAAGCACTTGGTGGCGGGTGGCAGATTCGCATAGGAAAGGATTTTATTCCACAGGATGTGAAAGAGAAGATGGAAGAGCGCACGGATTGGGGGCATTTGCTGACGAATCCCACTCCTGATGATCAATAGAATGGCAACTGACAAAACAAAGCGTGCCATTGAAGGGAATGGGTTCAGAAATCTTCTTTTTTTCCTGCTCCTGTATATTGTGGGCAGTCCTTGTCTTGAGCCGTATGCCTCGCTGGCAATTTTTGCTCATCTCTCTTTGTCAAATGGAGGCAATAGTCGGACAATTTTATACAGCTGTTGTTGTCGCATGGTTTGTTGGCATGCATGTCTCCAACAGCCACGATACGGATATAGCTGAAATGAAGAGTTCGCTCAAAAAATAATTTAGGATCTGGAAACAATGGCTGAAGACAACACTACAGAAAAAGAAAATGATGTGACTGAAGAGAAGAAAAAACGGGATCCGGTAAAATTATGGACAGGCGCTATCCTGGCCCTCTGTGTCGTAATGTTTGTCCTGCATCTGCTGAGTGACAAGTATACGCCATATACCAGCAATGGACGTGTTGAAGCATTTATTGTTCCCATAGCTCCACAGGTATCAGGAACTTTAGTAAGTGTCTATGCCACCAATAATCAATTCGTCAGCGATCAGCAAAATCTTGCCATTGTCGATCCGGCTAAATATGAGCTTGCGGTTCGGAGGGCTCAGGCGGATCTGCAGCAGGCCAGTCAGACATCCTCTGCAGATATGAGTAGTGTGAGCACCGCTCAGGCCAAAGTCACCGAAGCTGAGGCTAATTTACGTAATGCCGAAATTAAGGGACAGCGTATCATCAAACTTTCTAAACAGGGAGCTGCGTCAGTCTCCCGTGCCGATGATGCCAGGTCATCCATTGAAGCCAATAAGGCACGACTTGCGAGCGCCCGATCTGAACTTGAAAAAGCGAAGAGTAGTCTCGGGGCCACCGGACAGGATAATGCACGGATTCGTTCAGCTCTCTCAGCCCTAGAAACGGCGCAGCTGGATTTGCACAATACCACCGTCAGGGCACCATCAGAAGGTGTTATTACCAATCTCACTGTGGATATCGGACATTATGCTGCGGCAGGGATGCCCATCATGACCTTTATCTCCACAAAAGATATATGGGTGCAGGCGGATATGCGGGAAAACAGTCTGCGCAATATAAAGCAGGGTGATGCTGTGGAGATGGTGCTCGATTCTGCTCCTGGGCAAATTTTTCCTGGTGAGGTGATGAGTGTGGGCTATGGAGTATCTGATAACAGCAGCAGTGCCATGGGAACGTTAAACACAGTACAGACTTCCACCGGCTGGCTGCGCCAGGCACAGCATTTTCCTGTTCTTATCCGTTTTAGTGATGAGAGTGCCAAGGGATTCAAGCGTGCAGGAGGTCAGGTGAATGCCATTATCTACACTGGGGACCGCCCTCTATTGAACACACTGGGCAGACTCTGGATACGTATTATTAGCTTTCTTTCACATATTTACTAATTTACAATGACACTGCAAACAGTTCATACGCTTCGTCTGGCATTTGGAGTCTGGGCAGCCATTGCTGTTTCCTATGGGATGGCCTGGCAGCTCTCCTTTATCACACCTCTTTTTGCCACTATTTTTCTTCTGTTTCCGGCGTGGATTGGCTGGAGAATGGCAGTTCAGCTTATTGGCCGGCTTAGTTTCAGTGTTCTTCTTGGACTACTTATCAGTGAATTTTTACTGGATTTTCCGCTTATTTGTATCATGGTCTATGGCTTACTGTTCTTCTTTATCTATTACCACGATACCCCCCTGGCTCCCCCATTTGCTGCAATGTTTATGACCATTGGTATAACCATTGTTCCGATAATGGGTCTTGCGGGATATGGGCTGCCACAATTTATTGCCCTGGCTCTTGTGGTGAACTTTGTACTTGGTCTTGTCTTTGCCTGGATTTTTCATAACATAATGCCTAATACACTGGCAAAACAGGTTCCACAGGCGCAAGCTCCCAAAAAACCAGCCCCACCGGCGATTCCTCCAAGGGAAGAACGGATCAAACAAGCCCTAACTAGTACCATCGTAGCTCTTACAGCCGTTGTCATTTTCTTTTCCTTCAATCTTATAGCCTACGCCTTTGCGATGATACAAGTATGTTTTATGGTGGGTGCTCCATCTGCCAAAGCCTCTGCCGATGCCTTAAAGGATACTGCTCTATCCTGTTGTATTGGCGGTCTGGCAATTATTGTTGTTTTCAATTTGCTTGTTGCCGTTCCCACTTTTCCGTTCCTTCTGGCCGTGACGCTGTTATGTACACTTTTTTTCAGTAAACAGATGTTTGCGGGGACTGCGATGTCAAAGACCTATATTTCTGGATTGACCACGTTCCTCGTTCTTCTTGGAACCTCCACAACGGTTGAGAAGGTTGCCTCCATTAATTTCTATTTACGTATTGGCCAGATTCTTTTTGCAGGTCTGTTTGCCATAGGCGGTCTTCTTCTTGTTGGGTATTTGCTCGATCCGGATAGAAGACGAATTCTTTCCCTCTCATTTAAAAGACCCAGGTAAGTATTATGAAAAAATTTCTTCGCTGGACTGTTATTTTAATTGTCACCCCGTTTGTTCTGTTTGCTGCTGTCCTTACAGTCGTTTCGCTTATGAACATTACGGTGAATATTGATGCTATACGTCCCCTGGTGGAAAAAGGAGCCTCTGTTGCCCTTGATCGTAAGGTCGTTATTGCTGGCCCTGTCGAATTACTTCCTACCTTGAGCCCAAGTATTGAAGTTCAAGATGTACGCCTTGATAATCCGGAAGGGTGGGGCAGTTCAGAATTTGTAACTGTAAAACTGGTACGGATACAACTTGGATTACTTGATCTGCTCCGGAAAAAAATAAATATCGATGAAATCACTGCCGAAGGGGTCAGTGTGCATCTTGAAAGTCGTAAGGATGATATCAATAACTGGTCATTTACGTCTTCTGAAAAACCCACAACGCCTGTTCAAAAAGAATCTTCTCAGGCAGCTGAAGATGAGAGTGCAGCACTGGCCTTTAAAGCTGTGGATAAACTTTTCTTGAAAAACATTGAAGTGACTTACACAGATGCTGTTTTGGATAAGACCATCAACTTTCAACTTGATGAATTAAGCGGCCAGGCACCAGTTGGAGAATCGGTAGCGTTTCACGCACAGGGAAGTTTGCAAGGGCAAAGTTACAGTTTTGATCTTGATGCCGAAGCATTGAACACCTTCCGTCCCAAGGTAAAGGCATGGCCGTTGGAACTTACGGGGCTCATTGCAGGAACGCCATTTTCAGCGAAGGGAGATATTGGACTTAAAAACAACGAACGTCAACTATCGCTCAATGTGACCGTAGGGGCTGTAGATATTGGTGGACTTCTCAGCTGGCTTAAAGTAGCTGAGAATGTCAAGGCATCCACCGAAGATCTTGGCCTGAATCTGCAAATCCAAGGAGATAGCCTCCATGAAATGCTTAACCAATCAACATTTACCTTTACTCTGCGGGGTGGAATTCTGGATTTAAGTGATCCGGATAGTGGCAAGGGCTTGATGCTCAGCAAACTCGATGGGACAATAGGTGCACAACCCGGTTCTGCCATTGGCATCAGTTTACAGGGTGAAGTTGATACAACTCCTGTCAGCATAACTATTCAGGGGATGCCCCTTGTTCAATATATCAGTGAACCTGGAGAATTACCTGTTACTCTGTCTTTTGCGGCTGCAGGAGCAGAAC
>JAOZLI010000353.1 GCA_029934915.1 Desulfocapsa sp.
CTTATCTGTTTCGCCTGTCAGTACATAAGTACCATCGGCTACTCCGTCAAAGACAAACACACCATTACAATCGGTTGTAAAAGTACGCTCGAGTGTACCGGAAACAAATTTCACAGTACTATGATCTAAATCTGTAGCTGCATTGTCAGCATACTCCAGTGTACCTGCAACATTATATCCGTAAGGAATTGCAAAGCCACACATTTCAAGGCTTGCGCCAGCTCCGGCACCAAACCATCCAACGAAATAAGACATACCTGTAGAAAGGTCAACCCAACGCAGGTTACCAGTACCACCACCGCCATAAGCTGCGATAAACAGATCGCCTGTCTCTGCATCAAATGTCATATCCTGAGCAAAGTTTATATTATATCCGATAGGACCAACAGTAGTTCCAACAGCAGTAGCTTTATCAACTGTATAAAGAACATCGTCGACACGTCCTACTGTATATAATACACCGCCAGGGCTACAAGCAAGGTTAAGCGGATCTTGTGCGCCAAGATTTGCATCAAGTGCAGCAACGATTGTTGCAGCGCCTGTTGCCATATCAACAGTATAAAGGTTTGTGCCGTCAATTCCATACATAGTACTGGTTGTTATATCCCAAGCTAAACCAGCTAAATAAGAAGTATTAGTATTACCAATAACTGTTTTGGCACCTGAACCGGGATCAATAACAGTAAGGTCGTGTGTAGTTGCATCTTGTACATACCAGAAACTATTTGCCCATGATCCAGAATATGGATTTTCAGTACTCGCATAGGATGCAATTATGGTCATATTAGAAGGATCATTCAAGTTAAATGAGAATGAACAATACTGAACATCAGGATTGTAATTATTTACAGCATATCCATAAACAACTTTATCAAATGTACGAACAAAAGCATTCTGCCCTGTAATACAGTCATTAGTATTGTCCATATCTGTACCTAATAAGGTACATACATCAACAGTATAATCACCGTCAGTAGCAGTCCATGTTCCAAAAGTAACCTGCGTTGCAGCTCCGGGAGCAAGTGCAGTTACAGTAACAACTGAAGTATATCCACCTGTGATATCCATCTGGACATCGAAAGTTTCAGTATTAGTACCACTATTAGTAACTGTTGCCATCGGGACAACCGGACCGGCACCCATAAATGCGGCTACATCAATTGAAGATGTTCCGACATTATGAGCAAGTGGTTCATATACATTCATATTATCAACTGCCATATCACCTGTGTAAGATGTACCTCTGATACCGTAGAATCTTAAAAGTCCTGAACTCCCGGCATAAGTAGAGAGATCAACGCTGGCTGTATGCCAGTCAGACCCCTGATCGCCGGACAGAGTCCATAAAGGAGTATATGTGGTACCACCATCAGTAGATATCTGAAATTCAAGTGTTCCCATAGTAGCACCATACATGCTATAATCAAATTCAAATGTAATAGCTGTTGCACCAGTAAAATCATAATATGCAAACAGTCCGAAATCACTTCCCTCAGAACCCGATGAAGTTTCAGTAAATACATACCAAAGACCTTCAGAAGCAGATGCTGGGCCTGTTGAGCCGGAAGGTGTACTTCCGCTCCTTAACGTCCATGTATAAGTTGTGGAAGCATCATCTATCCAATCACCTTTAGTATCAACCTCAAAGCCAAACGCATAAGGTACTGATACCGCACTAGGTGTGGAGAATGTATTTGCTCCAATCCAGCCACTGTATGATCCACCGCAATCGGCGCGTACGTACCAGTCGTAAGTTGAGCCGGCTGTTAAGCCAGTTAATGAGTAAGGATTGTTTGTTGTAGAAACAATTGTTCCTGTTCCTTGTGTAAATCCTGTAATGCCATACTCAATTTCCCAGGTTGTGGCAGTTCCGCCTTCAGTCCATCCAAGGTCAACTGACGTTGGGCCAAGATTTGCAATGGTCTGGCCTGATGGTGGAGGACATTGTGGAATTTCATCAACAACAACATTGTCAACAAACAGATCCGGACCCCATCCTGAATAAGCATGTACCCTGGCTAAAATAGTAGTGCCAAAGCTACTTAAGTCGATATAACCTGAGAATGCAAAGGTACCCGGAGCCGTACTTGTTGCACCATCCTGAGAATCTAAGTTTGTTCCACCTTTATGCCATACATCTGTCCATGTAGCTCCTGCATCATCAGAAACATAGATAACAAGACTATCAAGAGGATAGGATGTATTATATAGGTGTGACCAGTCAAACCATAATCCCGGATTTGTTAATCCTGAAATATCAAGTGAAGGAGATGTCATTATATCAGTACTACCTGAAGACTGTCCCCAGAAACTGGCTTCAGCACATTCAACACCAGTAGTATAAGCTACCCAGCTATGTGTTCCACCTGTTAAATCCCAACAGTTTGGAGGCCAGGTAAGAAAATCTTCAGCATAAGGAGCGGTAAAGACACCACAAGTAGTTGTGAAACTATAAGTTAATCCTGTTGTTGGGCCTAAATCGGCTCCATTATATCCATCAACACGCCACTCATACTCAACTGATGCGGTTAATCCTGAATAGGTATATGTACCTGAAGCACCGGCAGTACCGCCTGTGACAACCTGTGTCATTGCACCGGCA
>JAOZLI010000106.1 GCA_029934915.1 Desulfocapsa sp.
TCACCCTGGCTCTGGCTGTCTTTCTGTCGCCAGATTTCAAGGTTGAGATTAATTGTGCTCATTTGTCAAATTCCAAAATTTGTCTTTTATTGTAATTAATTGGGTTTTAGTAAGCAGGTTAATTAAACCACCGCCCTGTAACTGTCTGGGAGTGTTCCCTGGTAGTTACCTTTTATTTAACTGATTACCAGCAAAGCTCAGGTAAATGCAAAATGGAACTGTAGGAGCCCCGCCCCTGCGGGCGATTTTACTGAATTACCAGCACTCTACAATCGCTCGCAGGGGCGAGCTCCTACATCAAATATAGTTTAGCTGAGCTTTGATGGTAACCAAGTTTATTTATAGCTGCGCTGGCTTGGTATAACATTTTCAAACTCAAGCGCTTCTTTATGGAGTTTAGGCATTTGCCCTTCACCCGAATGCTCCCAGACTGCGACATAACTATAATTTTCGTCATCGCGTTTGGCCTCGTTTTCCTCTGTCTGACTTTCTTCACGCAAATGACAGCCACAGGATTCAGCACGACGAAGGGCGTCAAGTATCATGATTTCTGCAAATTCGAGGAAATCAGCCAGCCTTCCAGCACGTTCAAGTGATTGATTCAGTTCTTTTCCCCTTCCAGGAATATACACCTTATCCCAAAATTTATCCTGCAGAGCCGGGAGACTTATAAGAGCTTTCTCAAGACCTTCCTTATTCCGTGCCATGCCGCAGTTATCCCAAAGAAGGTGTCCAAGCTCTTTATGGATTTCATCCACTGTCAGTTTACCTTCAGGACCATCAAGACCTGTGGCAAGGAGTTTATCGATGCGTGTTTTTACCTCTCGTTCAGCATGTATAAATTCTCGATCTTCGGTACTGATGCTGGTCATTTCTGTTGTGCCAAGATACCCGGCAATGGAGGTGGCAACAATAAAATAACCATCTGCCAAACCCTGCATAAGTGCACTTGCTCCCAGACGATTGGCACCATGATCTGAAAAATTACATTCACCGATGGCGAACAGCCCGGGGATAGTGGTCATCAGGTTATAATCCACCCATAATCCACCCATGGTGTAATGAACAGCGGGGTAGATCGTCATTGGCTCATGCAATGGATTTGAATCTGTAATTTTCTCATACATTTGAAAGAGATTACCATATTTCTTGAGAATGGTTGCTTCACCATCCCGACTAATTGCATCAGCAAAATCAAGATATACGGCAAGATTTGTGGTTCCCACACCTTTTCCTTCGTCGCACTGTTCCTTGGCATTTCTTGAGGCAACATCACGGGGAACAAGATTGCCAAAACTTGGATATTTACTTTCCAGGTAATAATCCCGTTCGGCTTCAGGAATGGATGCGGGCTTACGCGAATCGCCAGGCTTTTTGGGTACCCATACCCGGCCATCGTTGCGCAGGCTTTCACTCATAAGTGTGAGTTTGGACTGGTAATCACCATGAACAGGAATGCAGGTAGGATGTATTTGTACAAAACAGGGGTTGGCAAATCCCGCTCCCTTTTTATGTGCTCTCCAGGCGGCGGTTACATTGGATGCCATGGCGTTGGTTGAAAGGAAATAGGCATTTCCATACCCGCCAGTGGCAAGAATCACGGCATCTGCAGCATGTCTTTCGAGTTTTCCGCTTATGATATCACGGGTGATGATTCCACGAGCTTTTCCATCGATAAGGACGATCTCCATCATCTCCTTGCGGGTTTGCATGGTAACCTTGCCGCTTTTTATCTGACGGGAAAGTGCAGAATACGCACCCAGCAGTAATTGCTGGCCAGTCTGTCCCCTTGCATAAAAAGTTCGGGATACCTGGGCACCACCAAAAGAGCGGTTAGCAAGGGTTCCACCATATTCACGGGCAAAGGGGACTCCCTGGGCAACGCATTGATCAATGATGTTATTGCTCACTTGCGCCAGGCGGTATACGTTTGCCTCGCGGGATCTGAAATCGCCGCCTTTAATAGTATCGTAAAAAAGGCGCAGGATAGAATCGCCATCGTTCTGGTAATTTTTGGCAGCATTTATTCCACCCTGGGCAGCAATGGAATGGGCACGTCGTGGACTGTCCTGAATGCAGAATGTCTCAACCTCATATCCCTGCTCGGCAAGAGTTGCAGATGCGGATGCACCAGCCAGCCCTGTTCCCACAATAATTATTTTATATTTGCGGCGATTTGCAGGGTTAACAAGTTTTGTGTCAAAACGATGAGTGTCCCATTTATCAGCGAGCGGGCCGCCAGGAACATTGGAGTTTAGTTGCATTGAGATACCTTTTATTTAAATAAAAAAAGTAAGGGCAGGGAGCTAAATAATAGCAAAAAAAACACCGGGACAACATAGGTCAAGGAATGTATCAGCTGATTGTAACGAGGGTGGTTGATGCCGAAAGTCTGCAACATTGACCAAAACCCGTGGCTCAGGTGTAGCGCCAGCGTAATAAAGGCGATGATGTAAAATATGGACACAAAAAAGGAGCTGAACAGTGTGGCAATGGTCTCACCAATTTTGCCATGATCCCCAAAAGAAACGACAGCTGTATGCAGTATCAAAAAAAGCAGAATAAACAAACCACTGTAAATCATGGTGGCAGATGCCTGGGAGTTGTTATGGTTTTTGGCCCTTTTTTGAATTTTGTATCGACTATTGCGAGCTTTTCTATTTTGCAGAAAAAGAAGAATGCCAGTTATTATATGCACTAAAAAGATAGCAAGTAATCCATTACTGAAAACGGCAACGATTAAAGGATGACTGTGCAACTGATCAGCGTAGGCTTGAAATAATGGAATTCCAACAAAAAGCGTTGCGTTTCCCGCTGCATGGCTACATAGGAAAAGAATAAGACAACTGCCGGTTCCGGCCATGATCCATTTTTTGCCAATGGACGACTGTATAAAACGTATAAACCACATGATTTTCTTATCCGTTAGAAGAAAAAAAGAATTACTTTCAGGTTTTGTAATAAGCAATTCTAAAGGATATTGCAAAAAATAAATAGAATAGTTTGCAAGTTGCTGGATAATTTTGATTTGATGTGTTGAATGAGCTTGTTCTGTGATAAACTGCTAATAGATCTTTTCGATATCGACTTCCATAGGTATTGTTTTGTTTAGGAACGGGAACGAAATAAGATGTTCAAGTTATTTCGTGTAGGTTCCTAACCTGTATGAGGGGAAATGAATGAGTTATAAAAAAAGAGTTCTTTTTGTGGACGATGACCCTGACCATTTGTTAGGGATGAAACAGCTATTTCATTCTATGCGGGAACTGTTCACCATGGAAGTTGCTTCCAGTGGTACGGAAGCCTTGGAAGTTATGGCAGAGCATCCCTGTGATATCATTATTTCTGACATGCAATTGCCAGGGATGGATGGTGTTAAGTTGCTGACTACAATTAAGGAGCAATACCCCAGCACTATACGGCTAATGTTAACGGGCCAGACTGACGATGAATCGGTGCTGCGTACCGTTGGCATTGTACATCAATTTCTTACCAAACCCTATGAACCTGCAAACTTGAAGGGGGTTCTGTTACGGGTGTCTGTTCTCCACAATCTGCTGATTGATGAACAGCTGAAGTCCATTATCTCTTCCATTGATTCTCTTCCCAGCCTGCCGGAAACCTATGTTAAACTTCAAGAAATTATTAATGATCCTGACTCTTCAATAAGTGATGTTGGGGTTCTTATTGAAAAAGATCTTGCTATGAGTGCCAAGATTTTGCAACTTGTCAATTCGGCCTTTTTTGGTCTGTATAAGCATATTGACAGTCCTAGTCATGCGGTTAATCTGCTGGGCCTCGATACTATCAAGGCACTGGTGCTGGGAGTAGAGGTGTTTTCCAAACTGCAAATGAAAAGTGAACTGCTTTCAATGGACGCCCTGTTTTCTCATTCTATGCTGGTGGGTACTGTTGCCCACAAAATAGCGATGGAATTGAATGTTGAAAAACAGGTAGCAGACGACTGCTTTATTGCTGGGATTCTACATGATGTTGGGAAATTGCTACTCCTTGTGAACATGCCAGAGGTCTACGAACAGGCCCTTGCAGCGGTGGGGCCGGAACTGAATCTGCACGATGCAGAGAAGCAAATCCTTCATGTGGATCATGGAGTTGTTGGGGCCTATTTGATTGGTCTTTGGGGGCTCCCCGGGCCGGTGGTGGAAGCCATCTGTTTCCATCATCGCTTAGGTGAGTACCGAGAGGATGTTTTTAGCCCGACCCTGGCAGTCCATCTGGCCGATGTCTTGTCTCACGAGTTAGAACCAGGCCAATGTGTTGGTGCACCTCCGGTGATCAATGAAGAAGTTATTGCCACACTTGGTTTGACTGGAAAAATGGATACGTTTAGAAGTATTGCCAAGGCTGTCATTGATCCTTCTTAAGGAACGCCACCAATGATAGTGTCACCTGGGTCGATTGCAAAAAGAGAATAGATTTCAAGTTGTAGGATAAATAATGAAATGCTATACTAGCCCTTTTGTATTTATCAATAAACACACTTCTGAGTAAAAAAAAAGAAAGGGAAATAAAATGGCATTCCAAGGAGTCATATTTGATCTGGATGGTACACTGCTTGATACCCTTCAGGATCTGGCAGATGCTGCCAACCAAACTCTTGAATCGTTCGGTTTTCCGCAGCACCCGGTGGATGCCTATCGTTATTTTGTGGGAGAAGGCTTACAAACCCTTACTCAACGGATCTTGCCCGATAGTGCTCAAACGACATCAGAGATTGAAGATGTTATGCTAAAATTTTCGGAAATCTATCGGGAAATGTGGAATAAAACTTCTGCTCCCTATGATGGTATTCCAGAAATGCTTAACGCTCTCGTAGACGCCGGCTTGAAACTCGCAGTGCTTTCCAATAAACCCCATGAATTCACCAAAATTTGTGTGGCAAGCTATTTTCCGAATATTCCTTTTGCCCGTGTGTATGGTAACAGAGATGGTGTCCCTAAAAAACCAGATCCTGCAGGTGCGTTAGAGATTGCAAAGGATCTGCAGATGACAGTAGATGAAATAGTATATGTGGGTGATACCGCAACAGATATGAAAACAGGAAACGGAGCAGGGATGAAGACCATAGGAGTCGAATGGGGTTTTAGGGAACGCGCGGAGCTTGTGGAAAATAAGGCGTGGAAAATAGCAGCAACACCAGCAGAGGTCGTCAGCTATGCCATTTAGTCCTGCTAGTGTTTCCCCTTTCTTACAGTATGCGGCTCCTCCCTTATTAGGTGCATTTATTGGCTATCTGACCAATAAGGTAGCTATTAAGATGTTGTTTAGACCTCTTACTGCCAAGTATGTTTTTGGGATTCGTGTTCCCATGACTCCTGGCGTAATTCCCTCAAAACGTGCTGATCTTGCAGTAAATATCGGGGAGATGGTGGGAAGCCATTTGCTTACCAGCAAGGAGATCTCAGGGGCACTGGAAAAGGAGAGTTTTCAAAAGACCCTGTACAGTCTTATCGAAAGTCGTGGCGAGGTCTTGCTGCAAAAAGATCTTGGCCCAATCGCCGAAGTAGTCCCCAAAAAATACAGCAGTTATTATGATGTCGCCGTCCAGGCTATTTTGCATCAGGCGCAGCAGTCTGTTCAATCGTTTATTACATCGGATTCCTTTGAAATAATTCTTGAAAAATCCATCGATGAACAGTTTGAACGCTTTCTGGCAACCGATCTGCAAGTGTTTTTTCCAGGACAGGACAGGGAAACAGCCTATAAGTTTCTGGAATCAAGCCTCGGTCGAATGCTTGCAAGCCCGGCCATGGAGGAATGGGTAGATACTTTTGTGCAGCAGAAGGTTTATGGCGCACTTTCGCAGGAGAAAAGTCTTGCTCAAATCCTGCCCGAATCAATGCAGGAACTGCTTGTGCAGAGCATTGAAAACCAGACACCTGTACTCCTTGAAAAATTAGCCAGTATCTTAGCAGAACCTGACATTCGTGATCGAATAGTCGTGGGCGTTCGTATGGGTGTTGAATCTTTTGTTGAGGGACTCGGCCCCATGGCAGCCATGGTCTCTGGTTTTCTTACTCCCGAGGTAGTTGAAGGGAAGGTGAGAGACTATCTGATAGAAAAAGAAGATGATATTGTAGCAGCCCTGCAGAATGAAGACGTGCAAAACCGCGTGGCTTCAGCCCTTCGGGAACGCAGTTCTTTATTATTAGATACCCCACTGGTCAAGATGCTTGGCAGTGGGCATGAAGAGTCCATCTCGGCACTTTGTAAAGAGGTCTCCAGACAATTAGCTGCTCTTTTACAGGAGCCAGAAACAACCACAGCTTTTTCATCCATGATTCGTGATAATATCGAAACGCATATTGACGGTGGAAAACTCCCCCTTGGTGAGGTTCTCTTTGATTTTATAGGAGATGAGGGGATCGAACGCGGGAAAACATGGATCAAGAATGAGATCAGAGCACTTTTTGCAGCAGAGAAGACCAGAAAAACCATGGATTCCATGGTTGAAAATCTTTTTCAATCGCTTCTCACCAAGCGAATAGGAAAGATCTCTCGTCTTTTGCCAGCAGGTGTTCGTGAAGGAATATATGGTTCAATCAGGAAGATTTCATCGCGTATGCTGGAGGCAGAAGTTCCTGGTCTGGTGGATTCGTTAAATATTCAGAAGATTGTTAAAGACAAGGTCGATACTCTTGATCTTATGCGGCTTGAACGTTTATTACTCTCAATCATGGAGGAACAGTTTAAGTATATCAACCTGTTTGGTGGCTTACTTGGGTTTTTGATAGGTTGTTTGAATCTTGTTTTTTTAAATTTTATGTAAAAGCTCTCCTTGCTCTTCCTTTTGCTCCGTCCACATCACAAGCTGTAATATGGGGGGCAATGTGGGGGAGTGTAGGCACTTCCAGCTAATGCATTGAACAATTGAGGTTATCATTTGGAACAATCAAATAATCAGATATTTACAGAACGATATGCATCAATAATGTGCTGAATATCAGCGTTGTTGCCCAATTGCATTCTCTGTAAATGATTCAGAGTTTTGTTCAGATAATTCACTGTGGTTTTTGATTGTTCCGCGGTATTAGATTGCCAAATCAACTCACCAACTGGGCTGATTTTGGATTGTTTATCGTCCCTATCCGTAGGCGATGAAACCAATAAAATTTCATAGAAACGTTGGTTTTCTTCAACTAACACTTCATTTTTAAGACTGAAATCAAGCTGAATTAGTTGCTGTCGTAGCGTAAATTGGTGGTGAATAGGGCACAGCAGGAAATCGATATTTGTTGCGGAGTGGCTCTGGTGAATAGCGTTGACGAACTGAGTTATTAAATCACCACCCACTCCGGCAACAATGACTAAGTTCTTTCCTTCATATTGTTCTATTGGTAATGCTGCCACATCAAGGCAATGACTTTGCCAGTTTGAATGCGAATTTGGGTAAAAGCGTTGTAGTTTGTTTTCTAGTTCGTTTATGAGCTCAGGAACAATGTCAACAAAGTGGATGTATGGTGCAGCGAGTCGAGACAATAAGGCTGATCCCAATAAGCCGTGGTCACAGCAACAATCCCAGATGTGGGTGTAGTCAGATGTAACCATCGATTCAATTTGCTTCAATCTTTTGCTGAGCTTCAAGGTGAGTCCTTCTCCAATTGGGTGTAATGTTTGAAAGCTGACACAAAACACCTCCTTAATGAAGTAGATTTTTGTGCAGATTATACCCAGGTTGAACCGGACAAGATAGTTGTCGTCAACCAGCCAAGCTAATTGTCACCTAATATAAGCCGTATTTTTTTGCAAGCTTACCGACGGATTTAATATTACATCATGCAAAAGCTTCACGTAAAGGTTTGGCTTTGTCAATACGAGCTTTACGCTTCGGAGTATGCATTATTGCCCAAATATCATTCCTTCTTTGTAAATTCAGCCAGAAGTCCGGGGTGTTTCCAAATACTCTTGCTAATAACAATGCAGTATCAACAGTGATTGTCCGTTTTCCAGTGCAAAGTTCATTAACTGTTTTACGACTAACTCCCATAGCCTGGGCAAGTTTCCCCTGAGTGATATCTAAAGGTATCAGGTATTCCTCAGTTATCATTTCACCAACGCTAATGGGCTGACGTTTTGTAATCATCATTTTTTCACCTCTCATTACCTGTAGTCATGGTTGTCTAAGTAAATTCCAGCCGCTTTACCTGTTGTTTCATCCCATGAGAAGATTAACCGCCACTTCTTATTGATTCTGATCGAATGTCTACCCTTTAATGTTCCGAGAAGTTTCTCGAAATGGTTGCTTGGCGGACTGCGTAAATCCAAATCACAGGTAGCATCGTCGATTAGCTGTAATTTCCTAAATAAACTTCTTTGAATGGAAGCCGGTATCTTTTTGTGGCGAACATCATCAATGAAGAAGTTCTTGAGCCATGTATCACGAAAACTGTCAATCATAGTTACATTGTAACTCCCATGGTTACAAGAGTCAAGTGGGCGTTTCTATCTGTTCTGGCATGTCAAAGCTCAGTTCTGGAATGGTTTTAGCGATTTTTCATTCTTCTTCATCACAGGTACTATTTTTCTTCCTATAGATAGGAGAGTACATTTTGAACAATTAGGTAAATCACTCATTTATATATCCTGTATTTTTTTGGAG
>JAOZLI010000107.1:0-7342 GCA_029934915.1 Desulfocapsa sp.
GTTATCGGCCACTGTAGACTCTGCCATTTGAGGGTGACGTCAAGCTGTTGCTCCATATCCGCAGTTCCTGCAAGATCAAGAACTGCAGGAGTGTCCAGATGTTTTAAATTGAAACCATTGATTTGTATAAGAAGAGAGTCCAGGTTTACCATAAGATCAAGATCAGCATCCCAGTTGACATAGGATTCTTCGCTGTCACGCATGCTGAGTTGAGCTGTCGCGTCAAGTTGCTGCAAGTTACCAGTGCTTTTTATCGTTCCTTCAAGGGTTCCTGGAACTTCAGGGCTGAAGGTCTTGGGTTGCAGTTTCAGGACATGAAGAGTCATATCCCATGCCAGCGCATTGAGTACATTGTGTAGCGTCCCCTGCAGATCGGCGTCTATATCGCCACGAAGTTCTTCTTTAATGGAAAGATTTTGCAGATCACCTGTATAGTCTCCGTGTAGCGTTATTGCAGGATAGTCAGGGCTGAGTGTTTCAATGTCTGTGGTGAGTTCAAGCGGGTAATTGCCTGTGGGAACTATTTGTCCCTGAGCTTTCACTGAACCTTCCGCCATGGTAACAGCCAATTGTTGAAGCTGTATACCGGTGCTGTCCCAATAAAGTGCAAGGCCTGCATGTTTAACGATGAGAGGCTTGGCCTCAGCAGACGAACGAAATGTCACATTGTTGATTGCAATTTTTTCGATGGTGATTGTAATGGGAAGGTTTAGTTCCGGCAGACTAATTGGGGCGCTGGGCTCTGGGGGTGGTTTGGGTGCCCCGGGAATGGCAGTATAAGAAATATTGTCAGCACTCAATTCAAGAATATGGAAATGAAGACGCAGCAGGTCGCTGCTTTTCCAGTCGAGGACAAGCTTGCCAAGTTCTGCCTTGCCGGTCGGATTATCAAAAACCAGATCTGTTATTTCGAGACGATCCAGAAGTGCGCCTGTGGCTGAAGCAATTGTCAGTTGACCATCCAGTTGCTTCTCGGCCTGAGAGATAATGAAATTTGTTCCACTTTGTGTGCCCAGTAGAAAAAAGACTCCGGCCATCAGCAGGAACAGAAAAGCAATGGAAAAAAAGGATATTCTGATAAACCATTTTTTCACAGTGTTGCTCCAAATCCGAGGTGGATACGACAGTCATTAATTGCAGGGCTTTCGCTTACCGGCCACGCCAGATCAATACGAAGCGATCCAAAGGGTGCAAGCCAGCGAAAACCAAATCCTGAGCCCACATACATTTTGTCCATTGTTTCATTATATGCATTTCCCGCATCGACAAAGACATCAAGAACCCAGGATTCTGCGACTCTTTGGTCATATTCAATACTTGCAGAAAACACCTGCTGGCCACCGACCACAATACCTTCGTCATCGGTGGGGCCGAGGGATTCGTACTTATAGCCACGAACGGAATTATCACCACCGGCAAAATATCTGAGCGATGTCGGATACACATCAAAATTATCAACCCAGGCAAGACCGATTTCCATACGGCTTGTGACTCTTCCATTTTCTCCCAGTGCAAGGAGGTGTTGTCCTTTAAGATGCAGCCTGGTGAACGTTGTATCGGAGAAAAATTCTTCCCCAGCGCCACGAAGATCGGCAAAGAAAGAATGTCCTACACGGGGATACATGGACTCTTCTGTCTCTGTGATTCGGTAGGTCCCGCCAAGGGTGAGAAGGTTGGTGGCAACTTCCGGGTCATTTCCAACCGTAAATCGTTCGTATGAAGCGAGAATAAAACCTTTGTAAAAATGGGTATCTTCAAGATTTCGTCGAACAAATGCAGTTTCAACCATCAGGGTATTGCTGTTCGTGTCGGGTGTCTCTTCATATTCATAACCTGTTGATGACACCCACCTGTCTGTGAGGGCTCTATGGACGGGAATGCTGTATTGTCCCAGCAATGTGCCTTCTTTTTGAGAAAGTTTCAGGTATATATCGGAGTAGTGCCCATGATGGTTGACTAATCGATTCTCCCAACGGGCAGAACCACGAATACCCACATCAGTCTCATAACCAAGCCCAAAAGAGAGCTTGTGTGGTGGGATGGGTTCCATTAGAACGTCCAGCGGGAGTTTCTTGTCCTGGGCTTGTCCAAATTGGGGGGTTAGGGTGACCTCCTGCGCATAGTTGGAGGCGATCAGGTTTTGCTGGAATTCCAGGAGGGAATCGTGTGAGTAAGGCTCACCCTCTTTAATAGTAATATATTTTTGCAGGAGGTTCGGATCAAGGAAATCCTGTATAAATGTAATCTCACCAAAGTAAAAGAGCGGGCCGGTATCCATCAGAAGGGTAATCTCGGCGCTGTTTTTTTCCAGATCCACAAGGACCTGGTTTTTGACGATCTTTGCCTTTGGATAGCCCTGGGAAAGAGCTAGTTTTAAAAAATTGCTCTTTGCAGCTTCATATTCAGCATGAATAAGAGTCTTATTGGACGTTGCTCTGTAATCTAGGATCGATTGTTCAAAAAGAGGATTTGATGCCCCCTCTCCCGTCCATTGTATATCCTTCCTGGAGACATGAACAGGTTCTCCTGCATCGATGTCGTAACGAGCTCTCCATCCATCATCTGTTTCTGTGAGGGTGGCTTGAATATCAGGAAGATAGTATCCGTAGGGTTGCAGGGCTGAACGAATTTCCTCGGGGGCTTGTCTATGGAGATCATGAACCCAGCGTACGGTAAGTTCCTCTTCGGTTTTGCTCTTTTCGATACCAAGAAAGGCAAGGACATTTGCCAGGAGAGGATCTTCGATTCCGGTAACGCTCACTTCCAGAGCGACCTTAGCAAAGGCTGAAATTGGAGAGAATAAAAGCAGGGAACAAAATAGTGGTAGCAAAATACGCATGTTTCTTAATCTTTCAGCAAAATAGCAGCACCTGCCAAAATCATCACGCTCCCGCTTCTCTCGGACAGCACTCCTAAAGTGCTTTGGCCTTGGCAATGGCATTCTTAAAGGCTTGTCCTGAGCCTGCAATGACTGAATCAGGAACACAAAATGCCAGACGAAAATATCCAGGTGCACCAAAGCCCTGTCCGGGGACGGCAAGAATTTTTTCTTCCTGCAGGATGGCGCAGAATTTTACATCATCTGCAATGGGAGATTTTGGAAAAACGTAAAAAGCCCCTTTTGGAGGGACAAAATCATATCCGGCTTCTTCAAGAATTTTACAGAATGTTTCACGCCTTTCCACATAAATGGAGTTGTCGACACTTGCATCCTGCAGTTCTGCCACTACGCGTTGCATAAGGGCCGGTGCATTAACAAATCCAAGGATTCTGTTGGCCAGAGTGAGAGCGTTAAGCAGAGCTCCTTTGTCGAAAATATCAGGATGAACTGCAAGGTATCCAATTCGCTCACCGGGAAGGGAGAGATCCTTGGAATATGAGGAGAGCACGATGGAATTTTTGGTGGCCTGGAGGACACTGCCCACAACATTATTATCAAAGATTATTTTACGATAGGGCTCATCAGCCAGCATGTAAATTGTGGTCTTGAGTTCTTCGCCTTTTTTGTCAAGGAGAGCACCCAGAGCGTTTAATGACTCCTGAGAATAAATTTGTCCCGTTGGGTTGTTGGGCGAGTTAATGATGATGGCTTTGGTTTTATCGGAGATAGCAGCTTCAATCGCATCGAGATCAAGGTTGAAATCTTTGTCGGTCTGCACGATTTTGGTGCATCCGCCATGGTTATCCACATAAAAATTGTATTCCACAAAGAAAGGCGCCAGAATAATGACCTCTTCTCCAGGATTGAGCAGCGCTTTCATTACAATATTCAAAGCCCCTGCAGCACCGCAGGTCATAAGCATATCGCCATGGAAAACTTCAACACCCTGTTCCTTGGACATTTTGCCAGCGAGTGCTTCACGTACCCATGGATACCCGCCATTGGGCATATAGGCATGTACCATTGGAGATTGATCATTAACGATTTCTTTAATGGCCTTGTCAAACTCGGGTGGTGGTGGTACATCAGGGTTGCCCAGACTGAAATCAAAAACATTATCAGCACCAAACTCAGCTTTCATCTTGGCACCCTCTTCGAACATCTTACGAATCCAGGATGATTTTTCTGCAAAAGTGCGCATTTTTGTTGAGATAGTCATTATATGATACTCCTTGGTCTATGGGGTTGGTTTGTCAAAAGTTATTTCTTCTTAAAGAAATCGTATGCTCCATTGATTTCTTTCATTTTCTCTTCTGCAACAGATCTAAATTCCTCACCCAGATGTCGAACTTTATCAGGATGATATTTCATACTTAATTTACGGTATGCTCGTTTGATCTCATCCTTGTCTGCTCCAGGTTGAAGTCCAAGAATAGCATAGTATTGATCCGCACTGTTTTGCGAAGTTCCTGCATGATACTGCTGGCCATATTTATACTTGGCTTCGATTGTTCGTTTATCATAATCTGTTATTTGCAGATAGTTCGCAATATCCCGAGCCATTTTAAGCTCAGCTTCGGGAACAGTAGCTTTGGTGTATAAAACCTGAAAGACCAATTCCAGCAGGATCAGTCGCGGTTCATAGGCAAAGGTGTTACGAAATTCAAGGAGCAGGCTTTCCATGGATTGCGTTGAGTCGACGGCTTCTTTGATGAGTTCCTTGACCCAGTACATCTTTGTCTGATCATAGCGCAGGTTCTGCTGAAAGAAGCGATGGATGGTGGAGACTTCTTCTTTGCTGACGACTCCATCCATCTTGGCAATGCTGATAAGAATTTGTACAAGAAGCCAGACAAAACGATTGTGGCTTTCCGTTTGGGATGCTTCATAGGTGGAGATCTTTTTCTTTACCCAGTACGAAAATCCCCAGAAGAGTCCGATAAAAATAAGAATTCCGGCAATTCCGGAATAGATCAGGACTCCAAGGAAATTGAGTAATCCGGAAAATCCTCCGGTGAGTAGACTGAAAAGAAGGATAATAAGAAGGCAGCCGCCGCATCCGGGCTGTTCGCGTCGTTGGTATTGCATGGTATTCTATTTATATTGTTCTTCGCCAAAGAGGGCATCGATAAATTCGTCGGCATCAAAATCACGCAGATCATCAATCTGCTCGCCAATACCGATAAATCGAATGGGGATTTTTAATTCTCGACAGATATTGGCTACAATTCCGCCTTTTGCTGTGCCATCGAGCTTAGTGAGGGCAAGGCCAGTGATTCCGACGGCCTCGTTAAAGAGTTTTGCCTGAGAAACGGCATTTTGACCAGTGGTCGCATCGAGTACAAGCATGATTTCATGAGGGGCGCCATCAAGTCGTTTCCCCATAACACGTGTAATCTTTTTCAGCTCTTCCATCAGGTTGACCTGGGTATGTAGTCTACCGGCTGTGTCGACGATTACCACGTCATATTTTCCTGCAACGGCTTTGTCCATGGCATCAAAGGCAACCGCTGAAGGATCTGCACCTTCCTCTTTTGTTACGATATCAACTTCATTGCGCTCAGCCCAGATTGTGAGTTGCTGTACAGCGGCGGCGCGAAAGGTATCTGCGGCCACAAGTAACACGGACTGACCGGAGCGCTTGAACTTCTTAGTAATTTTTCCGATGGTTGTGGTTTTACCCACACCATTTACACCAACCACCATGATAACGAAAGGACCTGTGCCTGGCATAACCAATTCTGCTGGCTGATCTGATTCTGTAATATAGGAGCGGAGTTTTTCTTTGAGGACTTTTTTAAGAGCAGTGGGATCCGAGAGAGAATCGCGCTTAACTTTCTTTCTGGCATCATCCAGAATGTCCATTACTGTTGCAACGCCCAAATCCGCGGTAATCAGGATCTCTTCTAACTCATCGAAAAGGTCTGCATCAATCTCTTTTTTCCCAAGAAACAGACTGTCCATACGATGAACCAGTGACTCTTTGGTTTTTCCAAGGCGTGAAGAAAGGCGGTGAAACATAGAACCTGAAGAAGATGGCTCTGTTGTTTCTTCTGTAGCAACAGGTGCAGAGATCTCAGGCACCGCTACTTGTTGTGTTTCGCTTTTTTGTATTTCTTCTTCGTCAGTTTTGGAAAATTTTTTCTTAAACCATCCTAACATACAGCTTTCCTTCATTGATAATTTGCAGCTTACTTTGAAAAATGTCAAAGTATCTGTCGTATATGCCCTTGAGGCATCAGATGCAAACTTTCCATATTACGCATAGATCAACAAGAAAGCAATAGGAACAGCTCTTTTTACCCGTTTCCAGGGTTAGAAAGGTTTTATTATCAGTGTTTTCCTGCCAGGATGATATCGAGCAGAGGAAAATATTTGCTTTTCTGCAGAACAGCATTAATGTATGGCATTGTTAAAAACTGTTTAAGGAAATCATTGATTTTCTGGATGGGATTTTCCATAAAAAGGTAACGGATTTTAAATTATATATATTGTTGGAGGATGTTATGAGTAGTTCATGTTCAAGTGGTTCCTGTGGAAGTCAGAATGATCAACAGGCCAAAATGGCTCAGCAGGATAATGCCATTACCCGCTCTCTTGGGAAGATTAAAAATAAAATTCTGGTAATGAGTGGTAAGGGTGGTGTTGGTAAATCAACTGTTTCTGTAAATCTTGCGCTTGCTCTTGCTGCAAAAGGCCATAAAGTTGGTCTTATGGATGTAGATCTGCATGGCCCGGATGTAATTCGTATGCTGAATTTGACCGGGAATCTTGAGCCACCAGAGAATCCAGATGATCTGGTTGCACCTCTGCAGTATAACGACAATCTAAAGGTTGTATCTCTGGAATATATGATGAAGGATCGCGATGAGGCTATTATCTGGCGCGGACCTCTCAAAATTCAGGCCATTCGTCAGTTTGTGGCAGATATGGATTGGGGTGAACTTGATTATCTGGTTATTGATGCTCCTCCGGGTACTGGTGATGAACCATTATCTGTTGCGCAAACCATTCCGCTTGTAAAAGCGCTCGTGGTGACCACTCCTCAGAAAGTTGCTCTGGCCGACGTTCGTAAATCACTCAATTTCTGTCGAACTGTTGAGATGGAAGTCGTTGGTGTTGTGGAGAATATGTCCGGTTTTGTTTGTCCGGAATGTAACGCAACTGTGGATATCTTTAAAAGCGGTGGTGGTGAAGAGATCGCTCGTGAATTTGATCTTCCTTTCCTTGGCGCTGTTCCCATGGATCCTAAGGTTGTAATTGCAGGTGATGATGGCGTGCCATATCTTACCTCTGATGTGAAGAGTCCTGCCGTTGAGGCTTTTGCCAAGGTTGTTGATGCTGTTGAGCTTCGATTGCCTCCTGTTGCTGCTCCTGCTCCACTGCAAATGGCAGCAGCAGATGATAGTTCAACTGACTGTGGTTGTGGTGGATCATGCAATCCTGATACCTGCGACTGTT
>JAOZLI010000107.1:7442-8586 GCA_029934915.1 Desulfocapsa sp.
CTTTGGATAATCATGTTCCTGAAACAACTCACCGTAGGCTCCATGGGGGTCTGCTGTTATATTGTCGGCTGTTCCAAAACCAATCGTTGTGCTGTTATTGATCCTGGTGGAGATGAGGATAAAATCCTTAAAGAAGTGAAGGATTCCGGTCTTACAATCGATGCAATCATAGCGACCCATGGCCATCCCGATCATGTGTGTGGAAACAGGATTATCAAAGAGGCCAGCGGTGCTGATATCATCATGCACGAGTTGGATGAAGAGTTCTTTGCAAAACCTGATGTGCAGAATTATTTTTCCATGCTGGGTCTTGAAGCGTCTCCTCCTGCAGATAGAACTGTAAAAGATGGAGACATTATCACCATTGGTGAGGAAGAAATTAAAGTGATTCACACTCCCGGGCATACACCCGGTGGGATGTGTCTGTTTAACGGAGCCGATCTTATCACCGGTGATACGCTTTTTGTTGGTGGGATAGGCCGAACGGATTTTCCAGGTGGCTCCTATGATGAGTTGATTTCTTCAATCAAAAATAAATTATTGGTTCTTCCCGGTGAAACTGCAGTCTGGCCAGGACATGGTTATGGTGGCAGTCGTTCCACCTTGGCGGAAGAAGCCAAGTCTAACCCTTATCTTAGTTAACTCAGGTCGTTAGCGGTTTAGGCTGAAGGCTGTTAGGTAATACCTAAAAGACTAAATGCCTACAGCTTTTTTGTTGCTTGCAGAAGTAATACCATAATTTTTTTCTACAGTGATATATGCGCGAAATAGTCCTTGGTACTGCCGGTCATGTTGATCATGGAAAGACGAGTTTTGTCCGTGCCCTCACCGGTATTGAAACTGACCGTCTGAAAGAAGAAAAAAAACGCGGCATTACCATTGAACTTGGATTTGCCTATCTCGACCTCCCCTGTGGCCACCGTCTTGGAATTGTAGACGTTCCCGGTCACGAAAAATTTGTCAAAAACATGGTGGCTGGTGTCACTGGTATGGATATGGTGGCCTTTATTATTGCCGCCGATGAGGGCATTATGCCCCAGACCAAAGAGCACTTTGAGATCTGCCGTTTGCTTGGTGTGAAGCAGGGAATCATCGTTATCACCAAGAAAGATATGGTGGAAGAAGAGTGGCTGGAGATGGTCAC
>JAOZLI010000354.1:0-1334 GCA_029934915.1 Desulfocapsa sp.
AAAGGTTTTGGTGCTGGAACAGCGGGACCATGTTGGTGGGAACTGTTTTGACACGGTTGATTCAACCGGAGTCATGATCCATCAATACGGCGCCCATATTTTTCATACTGATTGCGAAGATGTCTGGAACTATCTTTCCCGTTTTACAAAGTGGCACCGCTATGAGCACGAAGTCCTCGCGTGTGTCGATAATGAGTTCATACCAATTCCCTTCAATTTCAACACGCTTGAAAAAGTTTTTCAGAAAGAGGCGGCTGAAATTAAAGAGAAATTCATTGAAACCTATGGCATGAAAACCAAAATTTTCGTACTTGAACTTTTAAACCAGCAAGATCCGCTTCTGCATAAAGTCGGCACTTATGTTTATGAAAAAATATTTAAAAACTATACATACAAGCAATGGAACCTGAAACCGGATCAGATTTCTCCGGAGGTTATCGCCCGGGTACCGGTCTATACCGATCATGATAACCGCTATTTCACCGACACCTACCAGGGAATCCCTGAAGCCGGATATACCGCCATGATCGAGACAATGCTGTCAAACCCCGACATCGAGCTCCAGCTTAATACATCCTTTACAGAAATTTGTAAATTTAAGAATGGCAAAATTCTATTGAATAACAGTAATTTTGATGGAAAACTGATCTACTCCGGCCCGGCCGACATGTTGTTTCAACACGAATTCGGCCACCTACCTTACCGTTCACTCCGTTTTGAATTTGAGTCGCTTGAGCAGACAGTTTATCAACCGAAAGCGGTCGTCAATTATCCGAACGATCACGATTTTACCCGCATCATTGAAGCCAAACATATGACCGGCCAAAAGAGCCCGACAACGACCATCTGCCGGGAATACCCCCAACTCCATCGACCCCGACAAAATGAACCATATTACCCTCTATTTACCGACGAATCAAAAGAACAGTTTGAGCTTTATAAAAATCATGCCGACAAATACGACAACCTGATCCTGGCCGGTCGACTGGCCGAATATCGTTATTACGATATGGACGATGCCGTTAAAAACGCTCTCGAGAAGACAAAAAAGTTACTGTGATGCCGATGCTCTCGATAATTGTTCCGGTCTACAACCAGACCGCCTATCTGGCGGAATGCCTGGATTCAATTCTGGCCCAACAGTTTACCGATTTTGAGATTGTCGCAGTTGATGACGGTAGTACCGATGATAGTTTGGCCATTCTTAAGTGCTATGCCCGACAAGATCATCGGATAGAAATCATAGCCCAAGAAAACGGCGGCTATGGCACCGCGATGAACCGTGGGTTACAGGCGGCTTGCGGCACTTATATAGGCATTGTCGAACCGGATGA
>JAOZLI010000354.1:1434-2586 GCA_029934915.1 Desulfocapsa sp.
ATCTATATCATCCCTGAGGCTTTATACAAGCACCGACTTGAGTCAGCCAATCGCTTCTCTTCCACCAACGCAATTGGCAAAAACAGTTTCTACAGGTTTGAAAATCACCGTAAAGCCCGGAACATCTATATGCAAAAAGGTCTTTGGAGTAAGGTTAAATATGCCGAACTACAAAGAGAATTTATCACCTTAAATAATTTTTCCTTGCGAATCAACTCTTCTTTAAGGCGAAAAATGTTTAATGAAATCCAAGCTTATTTTTCCGATATTGCAGTTGAAGAGGCTGATAGATTCCTGCCCCATAGTTTTCGCTACAGTTTCAATCTTATCAAAAAAGGTGGATATCTCACGTGGCTGTTGCGATACGCCCTTATACGTATAATTATGATAAGAACCGTCAATCTACTTGGAATAATCGATGTAATGAGATGGCTTTATCTGAGTCGAAAAAAACGCTTACAGGATCCGCTATGTTGAAGCTTCAGAATGTTATTTTAAATGATGAAATATATCAGGCTAATCGTAGCCTTTATTATACATTGTCGGAGCAGTTGGAGAGTATGGTCTTAAGCTTCGGCACCTACTTCAACAGCCTGTGGCTTCAGGATTGGAAAGAATACACTACTATCTCCAGCTTTTATTTGCATGTACGATTTCGCGGAGAAGGCACTGTTTCCATCATTCAGAGCCGCTTGATTGAAGAAGAGGTTTCGCACATTGTCTCTTACAGAAAGAAATTTTCTTCTCCGGGTTCGGAATATATTCAGATTGAGATACCAGAACCTGATTCCGTCGCATGGAGGATGATTCATTTTGAAATCGAATACGACAAGAACCGTGATTTTGAATTTCTAGACGCTTTTTACGCTGCCCAAAACAGCTTTACTCCACATCCTATCAAGACCGCCATTGTTATTTGCACATTTAAAAGAGAGCGCTATCTCTACAATAATGTTGCAACGTTGAAAAACTATTTTGCGAAAAACCCGGAACTGGCTGAAACCTATGATGTATTTATTGTCGATAACGGCAAAACATTACCAACAGATATCGAAGAAAAGAACATTCTCCTGTTTCCCAATAAAAACACCGGCGGCAGCGGGGGTTTCGCGCGCGGAATTTTGGAAGCGTTGCGATCCGATACAGAGTATA
>JAOZLI010000355.1 GCA_029934915.1 Desulfocapsa sp.
TAATCGGCCTTACGTGGCAAATGAAAAATAGCGTTACTCACTACAATTCCCCCTTCATAACCTGCAGCATGAGTAAACTGATAGGCACCATTAATATCACCGGGAGCGTAGATATGAGAATGGTTGGTCCTGATACGGTTATCAACCAAAATACCCTTCTTGCCCATCTTGACGCCGATCTCTGCCAGGCCAAGTCCTTCAATATTTGGCTTGCGACCAAGAGCCACCAAAAGCGTTGATGCCGTAAGGGTAATATCTTTTCCCTGGGCATCGATAATTTCAACCTGCCGTTCATTACCAAGATTTTTTATCTGTTTGATACCTGCTCCCAGATAAAACCGAACGCCCTCAGCTTCCATGGCTGCCATGGCGATATCTGCCATATCCTTATCTTCCTTACTAAGGATCTGATTGGAACGTTGAAGCATGGTAACCTTGCTTCCCAGACGGGCAAAGGCCTGGGCCATTTCAACAGCAATGGGGCCAGCACCTAAAACAATGAGAGATTCTGGCAAAGAACTCAATGAAAAAATTTCCTTATTAGTGATATAGGGTGTATTTTCAAGACCGGGAAAGGGAGGCGTCGACGACGATGACCCTGTAGCCACCACCCAGTTTTTGGCAGAAACTTTTTTGCCGTTGAGTTCAACCGAATGCTCATCAACAAACCGGGGAGCACCAAATTCAACTTTGGCCCCCAGCTTACAAAACCGCTCCACTGAATCATGAACCTGAATCTTTTCAATGACAGATTTAATTCGGGCTGCAACCTGGCTGAAATCAACTGGTGGAAGATCAATGCCGGGTAAACCGTAATCGGCAGCACGCTGCATGGTATGGTAAACATGCGCCGATTTGATTAATGTTTTAGAGGGCACGCAACCATAATGAAGGCAGTCGCCTCCTAAGGCTGGTTCTTTTTCAATGATAAGTGTTTTTGCCCCAAGTTGGGCAGCTCCTGCACTTACTGTAAGGCCTGCGGCCCCACCGCCAATCACTGCGATATCATAATCAAAACTGGCCATTTCGTATCCTTATGAATAGTAAGAGATTATTGTTAAACTGCACGTACCTGCAAGGGCAACCATTGCCCCTGTGCCAACAGCAATATTTCAAATATCAACAGTTATGTATACAGGGTAAGTCGCTATAAAAATTAAAACCTTACAGATTGATATCGATTTTAAAATTTGAGATTTCAGTTGCCGGATTTTTTTGTTTGGTGGATGAATGGTAACTTCTCTAAAAATGATGATAAAACTTTTTCTCTGTAGGTTTGATTGAGGGACAAAACCCAACAATATTACGGGATTTCGCTCCTCAACCCAGCCTACAATTTACCTCACGCTACCACTATTTTTGGAGAAGTTAGGATAAATGTGTTACCTGGTAATAGGAATATTTTTCCTTGATGATTTTGAACAAAACCACGAAAGACAAACTGAGTGCAGGGCTAATCGCCGGAAAATTAGAGTTCACTCAACATATCAGCAATGGCCACCAACAACTGGTCGATCTCTTCTTTGCTAATAATCAGTGGTGGTAAAAAACGAAGCACTGCATTTCCGGCAAAATTGATTAAAAACCCCTTATCAAAGAGTTTTTTCACCATATCAGCGCCCTGTTCGATGCCCGTATCCGTCAAGACCAGTCCACGAATAAGCCCCATCCCTCGGGCACCACTTGCAAGTTCCGGAAATTTCGCAGCAATATCTTCAAGCCCTGCCTGCAGATACTTTCCTTTTTCCTGAACATCATCTAAGAAACCATCTGCCAGCATGATTTTCATGGTGGCCACAGCCGCAGCACAAGCAACTGGATTCCCGCCAAAAGTGGAGCCATGGGTTCCCGGCACAAAAGATGCCGCAATCTCTTTTCTGGTGAGTGCAGCGCCTATGGGCATCCCGTTCCCAAGGGCTTTTGCCACCGTCATAATATCCGGCACAATCCCTAACTGTTCGTAAGCAAAGAGAGTTCCTGTACGTCCAAGTCCCGTTTGAATTTCATCGAAAATCAATAGTAAGTTGTGATCACGACAGATCTTTGCAACAGCTTGTAAATATTCAGCATCAAGCGGACGAACCCCGCCTTCACCCTGTATTGGTTCGCACATGATGGCACAGGTCTGATCGCATATCAGAGCCTCCAGCACATTGATATTGCCAAAGGGTGCATGAGAGAACCCTTCGGGCATGGGCTCAAAACCTTCCTGTAATTTTGGTTGTCCGGTCGCAGCCACCGTAGCCAGAGTTCTGCCATGAAACGATCCGGCAAGGGAAATAATACCGTAACGTTCCGGCCCTGCACATATTCGCGCAAGTTTTATGGCCGCTTCATTGGCCTCAGCTCCACTATTTGCCATAAAAACCTGATCGGCGAAAGAATGCTCAGTCAACAATTCAGCCAGTTCTGTCTGCGGTTTTGTATAGTAGAGGTTGGAAACATGGACCAGTTCATTGGCCTGCTTACAAATAGCCTCAGTCACTGCAGGATGGCAATGCCCCAGACTGCAAACCGCGATACCAGCAAGACAATCCAGATATTTCCGTCCATCCGCATCTGTTAACGTGCACCCTTCTCCCTT
>JAOZLI010000356.1 GCA_029934915.1 Desulfocapsa sp.
GTTTATAACGCCGGTAAGTCTGTTTCTCTACACGTGTGGCCTGTGCGTGATTGAAGAAGTGAGTTTATTTTGTGTGAACTTTTAGGGGCTCACGCAAAATAATGGTTTACCCAAGTTTGATGGTATCGTAACAAGACAACACGCACCATGAAGGGCATGAAGAACGTGAAGTTAAAAGACTGATTCGCTGTTATTCTTTTCTTCATGCCCTTCATGCGCTTCATGGTAGAGTAGGTTTTTACGAATCCATCAAGTTTTAGAAATGAAATTTTAATCCGATATTACCTGTCAAGCCACTGGCGTCAAGTTCATCTATCTCTATATCATCGATATCAATATCACTATAACGATAGAATAGCTCACCAAATAATTTGAAAAGTGGTGATCCCAGTTCTATATCCACACCGCCACCGAGGTAGCCACCAAATTTGGAGTCGATATCGATATTGTCACCATCCATATAATTGTATGAGAGTCCTGCCATAATATATGGGTCAAATGTCTCGTTTGGTACAAAATGTATCTGTGCGCCCAAATCAAAGGGAATAACAGTTATGGTTCCGGTTCCATAATCACTGTCTTCAAAAAAATGGGCTCGGGCGTCGAGTCTGAGATGTTGTATAATAATGGGAAGACTTACTCCTACACCAGCACCCCAGGTGCCGTCAACATCCCCTTTTTCCCAGTAACTTCCAAAACCATAAAGATCTATTGCCAGTGCTTGTGAATTAAACGATAACAGGCAGAGCAGCAGGCAGGCGAATCCAATTTTAATTCTCTTCATAGGTGTTCCTTTTTTTTGTGATTAAAAGGTTGATACGTTTTTATTATTGGTGATTTACCATATAAACGTCATAACGACTATTCTTCATTTTGATAACATGGCTGGGCTTTTTTCCGGCCAGAAGTGGTGCACCCTTAGGACGTTTAACAACTACCCGTTTCAGGGCATATTCCATGGCTGCATGAAATACACTTTCTACATCGCTGTCATCTCCAACTAATTCACGAATAATACGCATTTCCTGTTTATTCAGAGCAGATTTGTTCCTATGTGGATACATGGGGTCGAGATAGATGGTGTCTGTCAGGTTTTCCGGTTGCGTAATAAGTCGTGCAGAGTCTCCCTGTAGAAGGACAGGGTTGTCTATTCCTGCACGAATGATTCCGTCCTGTAATAGAGCGGCCAGCAGGGGGGAACGTTCAATCATGCGTACCTGACAGCCGAGTCCTGCGAGTATATAGCTGTCAATTCCAAGTCCTGCAGTGGTATCAAGAATAGAGGGGCGACTGTTTGCCTTAATGCCAACAGCACGTGCCAGAGGTTCTTTTTTCCCACCACCATGTCGTTTTCGGTAGAGTAACCCCTGAGCCTGGAAATCGACAAAGAGTTTTCCGTGAGTCTTTTGACGGTTGTGTAATTCTAATCCTTGATCTGTATAAAGTAATACCACGTCAGCCTGTTTGCCTGTGGTATAAGACACAACTGAGAGATTTAAAGACGACCCTAACTGTTCTGCTTTGGTCTGGAGTGATTGCTTGTTATCTAAAAAGGAAATTACTGTATTCATAGGAGCTGATAGTAGCAGGACAATGGTGGGAATTAAAGGGAAATTGCTGAGCAGTGCAGGATTCAAATCATTTGTATCTTGACAAGTTAGAACGCTTCAGGTCAATTGTTATTACACAAATAGAGCTCATATAATGAAGTTAGGACAAGAAGATGGAAACAGGAAAAGAACAGACAATAAAGGTTGTTGCAATTATCCCGGCACGGTATCAATCCAATCGCTTTGAAGGAAAACCGCTGGCTCTGATTCATGGCAAACCAATGATTCAGCATGTGGTAGAAAGGGCGCAGGCTGTCAAATTACTTAGCCGTGTCGTTGTGGCAACTGATGATCAGCGCATTGCTGATTGTGTGTCCTCCTTTGGTGGTGAATATGTACTTACCAGGAATGATCATGTGTCAGGGTCAGACAGGTTAGCAGAGGCAGCCGAGCTTCTTGATATTTCAGAACATGATGTGGTTGTCAATATTCAGGGGGATCAGCCGCTTTTTGATGTTGAAGTTGTAGAGCAGGTTGCAAGACCGCTTCTTGAAGATCCTTCTTTACCCATGGCCACATTAATTTATAAGATTATACGACCTGAAGAGATCAACGATCCTAATCATGTGAAGACAGTATTTGATCATGAGATGAATGCGCTCTATTTTTCAAGGGCACCAATCCCTTTTCAACGTAATCCTGAAGAAAAAGATACCCCCACTTACTACAAGCATCTTGGATTTTATGCCTATCGAAAAGGATTTTTGCTGAGCTTTGTTGCATTGCCTGAGGGCGAGTGGGAACGATTTGAAAAACTTGAGCAACTTCGCGCTCTTGAATATGGATATCGTATTAAAGTGGTAAAGACCACCCACGACTCAATTGAGGTTGATACACTAGAAGATTTGAAAAGAGTGGAAGAATTTATTATAAGTAGATGAAGAGTTTTTACAAAGCCATCTTTTGAATACGAAAATTAAAGGAAAATAACATGCGAAAAAAAATAACCATCATCGGTGCCGGAAATGTAGGC
>JAOZLI010000357.1 GCA_029934915.1 Desulfocapsa sp.
AACTGGATGTCCTTACTTATTATCGTCCAAAATCAGCACTTCCCTTTGGTGGCTTTGCCAGAATTATCGACTTTTCTTTAAGCAATCTTCTCCATTCTGGAATAGAACAGGTTGCTATTCTAACCCAATATCGCAGTTATTCTCTTCTCAATCATATCGGAACCGGTGCCGCCTGGGACATGATTGGTCGCAACCGTGGTGTATCTATTCTTCCGCCAGTTCAGGGGAATGCGGAAGAAAAAGGTGATACCGAATGGTATCGTGGTTCAGCGGATGCCGTCTATAAAAATCTTGATTTTGTGCAGTACCATGAACCTGAAGAAATTCTAATCCTGTCCGGTGATCATATCTACACCATGGATTATCAGGAAATGATTGATTATCATCAGAAAAAAGATGCAGATCTAACGGTTGCTTTTTTACGGGTTCCACGAGATAAAGGCAAACGATTTGGTATTGCAGCACTTGATGACGAGGACGGGGATCAGGGCGGTCGAGTAACTGACTATTGGGAAAAGCCGGAAAATCCTGAGGCTGACTGGGCATCACTCACGGTTATGGTGTTTAAGCCGGAGGTGCTCTATGCCGCCCTTGAAAAGAATCAGCAATCTGACTCCTGGGAGTTTGGAAGAGATATTATCCCTCAGCTCATGGCTGAAGGGAAAAATGTGTATGGCTATAAATATAAGGGATATTGGGGGTATACCAGAACAGTCGAGGAATATTGGCAGTCGAATATGGATCTGTTAGGTGACACTCCAGTTATAGACATGGAAGCGTGGGGTCTGCGTACTAATATGGATCATCGGGGTATCCGAGATGTGCAACCCGCCCTTATTCGTGAGGACGCTATCATTCAAAACAGTTTGGTCTATAATGGCTGTGTAGTGGAAGGGACTGTGAGAAATTCAATACTTTTTCCGGGCGTTCAGGTGGCAAAGGGAGCGGTTGTTGAAAATTCGGTAATCTTCTTTAACAATAAAATCGGGGCAAACTGCTGTTTGAATAAGGTGATCACAGACGTGAATTCCACTTTTGGGGAAAATGTTTGTGTCGGGGCTGATCTTGGCACAGAGGGTGAGCAGGTCACAGTGGTTGGTTGGAATAATCATGTTCCCGATGGTGTGACAATTAAAGAAGGATCCACCATTTATCCTCATCTTAAACAGGATAAATGGCCGCAAAGTAAGATCGTTGAAGTGGGTGAGGTGTTGAAATGAGAACAAAGAAAGATGCTCTGGTTTTACTCCTTGCCGGCGGTGTTGGCAGTCGATTAAATATTCTGGTACAGAGTCGGGCAAAACCGGCTGTTCCTTTTGCTGGAATGTATCGAATTATTGATTTTAGTCTCAGTAATGTTATGAATTCCGGGCTTACCAAAGTTGGAGTCTTAACCCAGTATAAGCCATTGTCTCTGATGCGCCATCTGGGGACAGGAGCAGCCTGGGATTTTACCGGACGTAGTCGCGGTGTGAAAATTTTACCACCGCATACCGGGTTCCAAGATTCTGACTGGTATAAAGGGACTGCGGATGCGGTACGACAGAATATAGATTTTCTTGAAAAAAATCCATCGGATGAAGTGATTCTCCTTTCAGGAGATCATATTTACAATATGGATTTTCATGCTATGCTTGAATACCATCGCTTTAAAAAAGCCGATGTGACCATCGGGATGATGGTGGTGCCTATAAGTGAAATTCATCAGTTTGGTGCCGGAATCACCGATATGCATAATCGTATCATTGACTGGGAGGAAAAACCGGAAAATCCCAAAACCAACCTGGCCTCCATGGGTATTTATGTTTTTGATTATAAATACCTTCTGGACTCTCTGTACAAAGACAGGGAAGAAGTCGATTTTGGTATGCATATATTGCCTCGTGCCATTGATAATGACAATGTCTTTGCCTATCCTTTCTATGGATATTGGCGGGATGTGGGAACCATTCAGTCCTATTGGGAAACCAATATGGATGTGATCCGCAAGGAGAGTCCGCTTGACCCAGAGAGTTGGGGCATTCATACAAATGTTGAAGCAGATGGTCGGCCCGCAGATCGTGCTCCTGCGAGATATGGTAGTAATGCAAAGGTTCGTTCCTCTATGATTTCAGCTGGGTGTAAGATCTTGGGAACAGTTGAAAATTCAGTTCTGGCTCCAGGAGTTGTGGTGGAGGAAGGTGCTTTGGTTCGTGATTCAATTCTTTTCGCTGATTGTGTTGTTGGCAAGAACAGCGAGGTGGATTTGAGTATCTTTGATAAACGAGTGCATATTCAAGGCGATGCCAAGGTGGGCGTCGGGACAAATCATAAAACTCCGAACAAAGAATATCCTAAACATTTGTATACCGGGATTTCCTTAATAGGAAAAGAGGCAATTGTACCTTCGGGGGTGAGCATTGGCAGGAATTGTATTGTAAATTCCCATACCAGGGAAGATGCGTACCCTGCAAAGGAGATACCAGATAGTGAAACGGTGTGATATAGATTGGTGAAAAAATGGTGATCCTGGCGCGATTCGAACGCGCGACACCTAGATTAGGAATCTAGTGCTCTATCCTACTGAGCTACAGGACCACTA
>JAOZLI010000108.1:0-3022 GCA_029934915.1 Desulfocapsa sp.
TCAGGAGTTGTCCATGGCACTTACATCCTATGAAGCAAAAGACCTTTTTCAGTGGTTTACCGACAAAGCAGATATTCTGGTTCTTGACGTTCGAAACGACAAGGATTTCAAGCGCTTTCAGGTAGAATCTCCCTATCCTTTTGAGATGATCAATGTCTCCTACTATGACTTTATGGAGATGGAAGAGGAGAGTGTAAACAAAGTCCCTAAAGGTCGTGCTATTCGTATTGTCTGTGCCAAGGAAGGCTCTGCAAAATATGTTGGAGAAATCATGGTCAAACACGGATTCTCCGATGTCCGTTACCTGACCGGCGGCATCAAAACCTGGGGCAATCTGCTTGTACCAAAGGTCGTTCATCAGGATGCCGACTATTCTCTTTATCAGTTTATTCGCCCAGGCAAGGCTTCCTGTAGTTACGGCTTATGTAAAGACAAGGAAATGATGCTCTTTGACCCCAGCCGTAATGTCGATTTTTATATCGATTTCGCCAAGAAGAAAGGGTGTAAAATTATCAAGACATTCGAAACTCACCTCCAGGCAGACTATATTGCCGGCTCACGCCAATTATCCGAGCTGACGGGTTCTGTTTTTATGGGCGGTGCCGATTTCGAAGGTACAAAAGCAGGCCACACACCGTTAGTGGATGGCGAGATCCACTCTTTCAGTAATGGTGGCCCGGACGTGAAAGTACTCTTCACCCCTGGTCATACTCCCGGTTCCAGTACCTTTATTATTGCTGATACCTTTATGATTTCAGGAGATACCGTTCTTATTCAGTCCATTGGACGTCCTGATTTGGGTGGACAGGTAGATGCATGGGCTATCCTTCTCTATAACACTATACAAAAGGTTGCCAAGCTCGACGATTCCCTGCTTGTTCTCCCCGGCCATTACATGAACTGGAGTGAAGCAGATGAAAACCTTCTCTTCTGCCTTCCTTTCGGTGAAGTTAAGGAGCGCAATAAAGATGTGTTCTCCATGGATGAAACAAATTTTATCCAGTACATCAAAGACAACATGCGCAAACAACCTGCAGAATATGCACTTGTGCGACTGGCAAACGGTAATATGGAACAATACGACGCAGAGAAGCAGGAAGAACTTGATCTTGGCAAAAACGAATGTGCCGCCACTGCTTATGCTAAAGCTCAAGCAGAAGGGTAACCTACGTCAGGATTTTATCCGACCAGGTAACATCAAAATAAACGGGATTCCTGCAAGGCCAATAACGGCACTAGCCAGGTATGCCGTTTGCAGGCCGCCCCAGTCTGCAATCAAGCCGATAAGTATCACCGCCGACGATCTGGCGAGGAAGGCGATCATCATAAATATACCGTTGGCCGTTGCCGGACTGTCACCAGCATGCTCCTGAACCAGAGCCAGCATGACCGGAGTGGTCGAAAGAAGCATGAACCCGCAACCAAGCAGGCTAAGCAGTCGAACGCAACCACCACTGAAAACAAACAGGAGTACAAACAGCGGCGCCCCAACCAACAGAATAAGGAGCGTACGCCTTCGCCCCAGGGTGTCACTAAGTGAGCCAGCGGTCAACACCCCGACAACTCCAGCCGCCTCGAACAGAGCCAGGGCTATACCACCCTGCCATATATTTCCGGTCTGGCTCTGAATAAAGGTAGGCAGGAAGGCGGTCAAAGAGCCATGCATAAAGCTACGGGCCAGCAGAATGAATATCAGCGGCACTAGTACATGGCGAGTATTCTTGACGGTTTTTGCAAGGGAAGTGTTATGCTTCTTGTTATGAAATGCAAGGTCAACCTTGCGAAGCTTCCAGAATAAGACTCCCGAAGTCGCCACCCCCACCAGCATAATCGGCCAGAAGCCTTCAAGTCCAAACAGAGAGACTGCCCCCACTGCGGTCAACGGGCCAACCGTTCGGGCCAGTTCACCACCAGTCATGAAAAAACTCATCCCCCTGCCAGTTCTCTGTCCCGCCATCCGGGCGATCATCACCGGTGCTGGTACATGAAACATGGCTACACTTATTCCAGCCGCGAAGAGCAGGAGCAACAGCACGGAGTACGTCGGGGCCATACCGATCAAACTCATTGGAATTGCCGTCATCATCGGGGCAAGTATGACAAAATAACGAAGGCTGATCCTGTCAGCCAGCATCCCAATAAAAGGGTTCATCAGAGCAGGCAGCTGCATAACGGCAGACAGAAAACCCGCTTGGGTCAAAGACATGGACAATTTTTCCAGTAGCAGAGGCAGCAAGGGTGCTAAAAAAGAAGAGTACACATCATGGACAAAATGGGTAAACGAGAGCAGGAGAATCTCAGCAGCATGAAATGGAGTCTGTTTCTTCAAGGTACGCTCTGACACTGATGATCAGGAGGAGGTATGTTGGCTTCGTCTGCTGTAATTCATAATCTCACCCTTTCTGGATCATCCTTCATTTCAACTACTCGCCACTGCTGCTCCTCGATATCAAAATCGGCTATTTTTTCGATATCCATCTTCAAGTAACGCCCTTTTCCCTCTACTGCAACAGACCCATCAGAGAGAACAATTTCGCCACTTCCCTCAAAGAAGCGTTTATTTTCTTTTGTTACACGGGTGAGAACTCTAACATCACTATCCAGGGGGATCGGTTTTTTGAGTCTCATTGAAAACTCTACGGTTACCCCCCAGATAGTATCACTCTTTGTAAGCATAATGGCGCGACCGATAGTCTCATCCAGAATGGTTGCCGCAAGACCACCATGAAGGCGACCGGGGTACCCTTGGTGGTCAATGCCTGGTCTAAAGATACTTAGCAGCTCACCTGTTTCCATTTCATAAAACTGGCCTTTCAAGCCACTGTTATTTTCCAGGCCGCAAACAAAACACATTTTAGAATTAGGCTGTTTCCGGGTCACATTGATTTCTTTCATACTTCTCCTCCTGAAATGACTTTAAGATTCCCTATCCTACCCTAGCCCAAGCGTCAAGCACCTTGATTTCCACATCAGAAAACAAAATATTGGCTGGAAGCTCTGGAGTTTCTCTGCCGAGAAGAGT
>JAOZLI010000108.1:3122-6456 GCA_029934915.1 Desulfocapsa sp.
CGCCAACGCAGGCAATACCATTTTACACATTTCAGTGCTGTATGTCGAGGCATGGAAAACTCGGCCATAAGCATCTGAAATAGCGATTAAACCCTAAAACAGACGAGACTTATCATTTTATTTTTCAAAAAAATATGCTACAATGTCACCATCACCAATCATTTTCAACCGGTATAAACAAATGAGCAAGCAACCAAGCTGGGATGATATTCCATCACTGAATTTGTCCCTTGACACCTCATCCTCTGAAAAAACCCGTGATTCCAGAAAGGTGGCTCGTATAGCAACTCAAGATGTGATGAAAATGATGACAGATGAGGTTAAAGTCATATATGTACAGGTAGTTACAAAAAAAGGTCTCCTTAAAAAGAAAGGAATCCTTCAGGATATCAGCCAGAACGGCTTGTGTTTTATAATGCCCACTCATGAAATTGTTAAGGGAGAACCTGTTCGTATTGGATTAATGCTGGGTAAACGGCCTTTCCAGACAGCCGCCATTGTTCGTTGGGCAACGAATGATCAGGTTGGTGTTGAATATAGGAAACCCAAACCAGAAGACGTCACTTTCCTGGCAGATCTCTATTCGGCCCAAATGCTCAACCGTATTTGAAATTTTCTCTTCTCACAGCTTTCTCGCAATGCGCTTAAGTAACAGCGAGTTGCCCACCACACATAAAGAGCTCAACGCCATGGCCCCGGCACAGATAATAGGATGGAGCAGTCCCAGAAAGGCAAGGGGCAACACGATAAGATTATACCCCAGCGCCCAGAACAGATTAAGTCTGATGGTACCGAAGGTTTTTCTGGCCAGAATTAATGCCGCAGGAATCAGCCGCAAATCTTCTCGCATCAGAACTATATCTGCACTTTCCATGGCAATATCAGTTCCCTTCGCTACTCCTATGCCTATGGTTGCCGCAGTCAATGCCGGAGCATCGTTTATACCATCTCCCACCATGGCAACATTACTCCCGTTTTTCTGCAGACTTTCTATATATTCTGCCTTTTCTCCGGGCATGGTTTCGGCCTGGATATTTTCAATTCCTGCCTTTTCAGCCATGGCCACTACTGCTGCTTGCCGGTCCCCGGAGACCATATGAAGAGCCATGGACATACCACGCAAATCGTTCACCATTGTGACGGCTTCACTTCTTAGAGTATCAGCGATTTCAAACTCAGCAATAAGTCCTTTTGCATCTGCCAGATAGACTACTGTGGCATCGCCTGTCTCTTCTAATGCATCCGCACATACATATCGGGCAGAACCTATTTTATATAACCTACCATCAATAACACCTTCGACACCCAGCCCGGGATGTGCCTTAAACTCATGTACAGGAAGCATTGTTTGAGTATCTACAGCATTGTAAATTGCCAGGCCCACACTATGTTCAGATCGTGATTCAAGACTTGCAGCAAGCAATAAACATTGCTCATTATCATCTTTTCGCCTCAAGGAATGCACAGTTGTCAAACTCATTCGACCGGTGGTAAGCGTGCCGGTTTTATCAAAAACAAGGCTGGTAATGGAACTTGCCTGTTCGAGTACATCCCCACCTTTAAATAAAATTCCTTTTCCTGCACCAATGCCAGTACCAACCAGAATGGCCAGGGGAGTAGCAAGCCCAAGTGCACAAGGACAAGCAACCACCAGTACTGACACAGCACGAATCACGGCCTGTTCTATTCCGGCATCTGAATACGTATAAAAAAAAGCAGCACAGGCAAGAAGCAAAACCACAGGCACAAAGACAGAGACAATCCGGTCTGCAAATTTCTGTACCGGAGCCCGCCTTGCCTGCGCATCCTCCACCGATTTGATGATCTTGGCCAGAACGGTTTCTTCACCTGTTCCTGTGACCTGAAAAACAAAATGGCCATGTAAGTTAATGGTTCCAGCTAGTACCCTGGCGCCAGCCGATTTGACAACTGGCCTGGATTCTCCGGTGAGCATGGATTCATCCACTTCAGAAACACCCAGAACAAGCGTTCCATCAAGCGGTATACGTTCTCCAGGTTTCAGCGAAATATATTCACCATGGTTAATGGAGGAGACCTGACGTACTTCATTCTTTTCGGGTAGTTTTGGATCTTCGCATACTGTTGCCTGGTAAGGGGCAAGGGATGCGAGTTTCTGCACCGCTTCTGATGCTCTGCTGCGCGCGCCATGTTCCAGCAATCGCCCAAGAAGAATCAGGGTAATAATCATCACGGCGGTATCATAATACACCTCCCCACCGCGAATTGTCTGGAAAACACTCAGGAAATACGCCCCTCCAGCACCAAGTGCAATAAGAGAATCCATATTAAAATGAGCAGCTTTCAACCCCCGCCAGGCCCCTGCAAAAAAAGGTGCACCTCCATAAAAAATAACGGGTGTTGCCACAAGGCCTGCAACCACATGGAGAATATTACGCATGGTGGCATCCATGCCCTGAAAATATCCGGCATAGAGCGCCATAGAATAAATCATAAGCTGCATGGCCAGGAAAGAGGACGTTCCAAAACGAATAAGCAGAGCGCGCCCTTCACGTTCCTGTTGCTGATCATTGATGCGGGGTTGGGGCTGATATCCGTATTTTTGGATACGGCTGAGGATTTCTTTAAGATCTGCCTGATCAGGCAGCCAGCTGAGTCGAACCTTATGGGTAGCGTAATTTACCAAACAATGCTCAACACCATCAATCTTACTTACAGCCTTCTCGATAAGCCAGACGCAGGAGGCACAACGCACCCCGGTGACCATAAAATCTACGGTGAGCAGGTCGCTCTTTTCATCACGGACTATGCGCTCAAGAAAACCATCGTAATCAAGTTCACCGACAGCCTGCGGGCCCGCCGCCCATCCTTCACGCCGTTTATAAAAATTATTCAGGCCTTCGTCATTCACGAGTTCATAAATGCCCAGACAGCCCTGGCAGCAGAAGACAAGATCCTGCCCCTTTATCTGTACGTGGATGGCCTCCCGCTCACTGGTTTCAAGGAGGCAATGGGCGCATTGCATAATGAGAGAACCTACTACTTTTCACTATCTATCTCAGGATCATCCTGAATGGGCTCATCGTAGTCGTTAAGCATTTCATATTTGGCAGCTTCCACATCGGCTTTTCGCTTTGGTGTGAAATAGTAGACAATTACAACGATGAAAGCGATCACCAGCGCAAAGCCGGATAGGATATACATTATGGCCATGGGATTCCTTTTGTAGAAGACAAAACATAACTACTCAGATATCAGCTGAGAATACACAAACAAAAAAGAAAATATCGAATATCGAACAAGAAATGTCGAATGTCGAAGTTTTTTTACTTCTGCGGTTCGAAATTTCTTGTTC
>JAOZLI010000108.1:6556-8556 GCA_029934915.1 Desulfocapsa sp.
TATTCGATATTCTCTTTTTGCGATAGGTGGTTTAGAAACTGAATCGTTACGATCAAGCCTTATCTGCGTAAATTCTAAATTCGTGGGTAAATGTTTCATCACCAATAACGATTTTAGCCGTAACCAGCCAGTGCCCATTTCCAGGTACAGTGATATTCATCAGATACTCACCTGCCGATTTTTCACCTGCAGTGGAACGAGCCGCTGTTTCCTGACTGGCAAGCCTGGCAACTTCCATGGCAACTTCAGCCCCACTTACAGGCTGCTTCTCGCGACCTATGATATGTAAAACCAAATCAAAAGGCTTACCGGCAATCACCTGAACAGGCGTCCCTTCAAACACCAGCCCCAGCTCCTTCTGCTTTGCAAGCTGTATGGGATATTCCATTCCCTTGCGGAATGAGTTTTCCACAGCGCCGTCAAAACCATTAATGGCAAACATTACATGCCAGACAATAAAACTAAAAAAAACAGTGTAGACACAATAGAGAATTTTTTTCATAGAACCGGTATCTCAAGGTACGTTAAAATAGACAGATTTCATTATATTTTCAAGGACATCTCCGTCTGTTGTAAGTGTAATATTTAAAGGTATATCTTCCGTCGGCTCCCCTGTGGAACGTACGAAAAGAGGAAACTTTTCAACCAATCCTCCCTCCACAAGTACCATATCGTTTATATTATGGCGAAAAGAAAGCGGTGTTTGCTCCCCAGGCTGCAGAGAAAGCCTCAGGTGAATATCTTCCCGGCGTTTATTCTTTATGGAAAGAATATACGCATTCATCACCTCTCCACTCTTTGTAACGCGCGTTTGCATTGGATGGGGAAGAATGGAAAAATCAAAACTTGAGCGCACTGCACTTTTATAGACAAAAAGGCTAAACGCAAACAAACAGACAAGAGCCAGCACAGTACTAGCAGGCCGAATCAACTCAGACCTGGTATTCACACCTTCCATGCCAAAGCTGTAATTGATAAGACTCTTTTTTTTCTGTTTTGCCATTACTACAGTACAGGCATCGACACAGCGGGCACACATTATACAGGCAACCTGCATCCCCTTTCTAATATCAAGTCCTGTGGGACAGACACGCACACAACTTTTACAGCCGATACACTCGTCTTTTCGCAAGGAATCCAGCTGAATAAGCAGCGATTTGCTATCCGTTAAGGCACCCTGAATCTTCCCATAGGGACAGATAGTTGCACAGAATGTTTGCCTGACAAATGCGAAGTTGATATACGTCAGGACAGCAATAACCACAGTACTGCCCAGGGCAATGGAGCCGAGATTTCCATTCAAAAGTGCTGGAATGGCATCATAGGGAGAGACAACGTAACAGACCGAAATAAAACCACAGAACAGACTCAGAAGCATCAAAAGCCCGTGAGCGGATATTTTAGACACCAGCGACTTTCCCGCCGGGCGATCCATAAAACAGCTCAAGTCAGTAAATACAGTTTGAGGACAGACCCAGCCACACCAGACCCTGCCATAGACAAACGTAACCAGCAGAAACAGCGACACCAGGAACATGATAGCCAGAAGCACAAGAGAAAACTCCTGCATCCATATCTGCACACCAAAAACGTGCAGTCTCAATGTGGGAACATCAAAGCGGAATGCGCTTTCGCCAGCTATTGTAATAAATGGTAAAACAAAGAAAAGTGCGGCAAGAAATCTGCCCACTTTTCTTCTAATGGGTTGGATGATCATGCTTTTAAAAAATCAGACTATTAGGCTGTAGGCTCTTAGACTGAAAGGAAAAACATACCCGACGCTTTGTATTTCCTAACAGCCTAAACCCCTTCAGCCTAAACAACCTGCGTTATTGCAACCCAGCAGTCTGTGTCCAGCCTGTAAACATAGGGGTGAAACGGTACACATAAATCACCATCCATACAATGGTAACAGCAACGTAAATCTTGAAGAAACCAGGTACCTTCCCATGTCCTTCTGCTATTCCATCATGATCTGAACTTTCAGTGAATTCGACCTG
>JAOZLI010000006.1 GCA_029934915.1 Desulfocapsa sp.
GTCACACCTATATGCAAGGGATAGTCACTCAGTTGAGAAAGTTGTTGATACCCGCTGATACAGGTTAAGGTGTCCGACGATTTGATGGAAATTTTGATTTCTTCAAATCCCTGTTTTTCAAGGAGCCGAACATTTCGTAGCGCACTTTCAATAAGAGAACGTGGATTTTCCTGGGTGGGATACCCATATTCCTTCAGCAGATCCTTTTCGATGGAACCGGAATTCACGCCCACACGAATGGGTACCTTATGAACTTTAGCAGCATCAACCACCTTTGCGAGTTTCTGCGCGCCGCCTAGATTTCCTGGGTTAATACGAATCCCCTGGGCGCCGTTTTCCATAGCTGCCACTGCCAGACGATGATCAAAATGAATATCAGCAATAAGAGGAATAAGGATTTTTTCACGAATACCGGCAATGGCTTTTGCCGCATCCTGATCAAGCACTGCTACCCTTACAATATCACACCCGGCATCCTGCAGTCTGGTGATCTGGGCAAGCGTTGCCTCAACATCCCTCGTGTCCGTATTGGTCATGGATTGTACGGAGACAGGGCTGTTTCCACCTACGGCCACATCTCCAACCTGGATCGTTCGAGTCTGTTTTCTCAGTATCATTGGGTTACCTTAACTTTTGCTTGCAAACTAAGCTCTGCATCGGATGCCCGCACGTAAAGTGGAACCGCCGACTCAATATCCAGGGTTTCATTATTTCTGAGTTTTTCACAACAGAGGAACGCAAGGGATGCAGCATTTGGATAATGCAGGGAGAGAGGTGCAATCAACAAGGGTTCTGCTACCATCTCCTGTAAAAAACTGCCGTAGGGTATTATACCATCACCTACCAGCAGACATGGTGACATTATCTCCTTAGCAAGTGCCTCAGGTTTTAATGCCTGAATCGGGCCAACAGCTCTGTATATTCCACAAGCATCTTTTGCATACCAGGCACGATACACCTCTTTTTTTCTGGCATCTAACAACGCACAAAGAGGTAATTGGCCACTACAATTAACTGCCAGACCGTCCAGGGTCGAAACGCCAAGAAGTGGCTTATCCATGGCCACGGCCAAACCTTTCATGGTGGCCATTCCAATACGCAAGCCGGTGAATGAGCCTGGCCCTAAGCCCACTCCAAAGCCATCGATATCGGCAAGGACAACGTCACTCTCTTGCAACAACCATTCTACTGCAGTAAGCAAACGCCTGGAATGGGTAATTTTCGAGTTTAAACTAATGCTTGCCAGCAGACTGCCACCATGCACATCACCAATAGTCAGGGCAACAGTACTGCAGGCAGTTGCGGTATCTACAGCGAGAATCAGTGGTTCTTCGCTGCTCACGAACCAAAAATCCTCAACAGATCATTGTAAAAGACAAAGATCATGGCCACACCCAGAAAAGCCATACCAACCTGTTGAGCAACAATCTGCATCTTCTCTGACAATGGCTTTCGACGAATGGCCTCGATACTCATAAACATCAAATGTCCGCCATCAAGCACGGGAATGGGCAGAAGATTAAGAATACCAAGATTGACACTGAGTAGTCCCATGAAAAATAGAAAATTTATCCATCCAGCCTGCATCTGTTTTCCGGCGATCTGGGCGATCAATATGGGGCCACCAAGATCAGAGGCTGGAACGACCTGTTGAATAAGCTTCACAAAACTAAGTACCGTTAAGCTGATGTACATCCACGTCTGAGCACAGGCAGCCTGAAATGCACCAACAAGTCCGGTGGGAGAATAAAAGAGTTCATTGGCTCGTACAACTCCTATCATATATCGTTGCTCGACTTCCTCGCCAAAGACGTTTTTCACAGGTTGGACACTGGGAGTCACCAAAACCTTAACCTCTTCCTCTCCCCGGCCAAGCCAGAAGGTCAGCTCTTTACCATTGGAATTTTTTACCAGGTTGAGCACATCCATCCATTCTTCAGTAGCAACTCCATCAATAGAAAGGATTGTATCCTCTTTCAGCACACCAGCTATTGCAGCGGGAGAATCGGGATTAACCTGGCCAACTTTGGTCGTATCAAGGCTATCGGGAAGTCCTACAATGATAAAGATTCCAAAAAAGAGAACGAGGGTGAAAAGTAAATTAAAAAGAGGACCGGCTAACACAATAAGAAAACGCTGCCATACTTTTTTATGAGCAAAAGAAGCCTCTTTTTCTCCGGCGGCGCTCTGTTGCTCGTCTGGATTTTCACCAAACATTTTCACATATCCGCCCAAAGGAATCGCACTGATTAAGTATTCTGTATCTCCAACGGTCTTGCCATACATTTTTGGGCCAAACCCTAGAGAGAACTTCAGTACCCGAACCTTGAAAAGCTTAGCGAAAAGAAAATGTCCAAGTTCATGAACAAAAACGAGAATACCGAGGACAACAATAAAGGAAACAAGTGTATTCATAGGGTTACCCTGAGTGAGAATAAAGCTGAATTATATGTTACTACTGATAATTGCTGTTGCCTCATCGCGCGCCTGGGCATCAGCAGCAAGAATATCGGAGATAGAATCTTCACTACCATCCTGAACTCTGTCCATAACTGTAGCCACGGTTGCGGCAATATCAAGGAAAGAAATTTCATTATTAAGAAAGGCATCCACTGCAACTTCATTAGCGGCGTTTAAAACAGCAGGTAACACCCCACCCTTTTCTATGGCCAGAAAAGCCAGGGATAACGCAGGAAAGCGCTCATAATTCGGTTTATGAAATTCAAGATTTGAACACTGTGCCAGATTCAGGCCGGGAAGATCCATCTTTAAGCGCCTTGGATAGGAGAGTGCATAGGCGATGGGAATACGCATATCGGGAATCCCAAGCTGAGCGATGACCGACCCGTCCTGAAATTCAACCAGTGAATGGACGATGGATTGCGGATGAACCACAACGTCAATGGAATCCACGGGCATATCGAAAAGCCATTTGGCCTCAATAACTTCCAGTCCCTTATTCATAAGAGTTGCCGAATCAATGGAGATCTTACGTCCCATATCCCAGTTGGGATGATTCAGGGCCTGGGCAGGAGTGACGGTTTCAAGTTCAGCCTGGCTTTTCTGACGAAACGGCCCACCCGAAGCAGTTAAGATAATCTTCGCCACATCTGACCGATGGCCAGCCTCAAGGGATTGAAAGATGGCACTATGTTCAGAATCCACAGGCAGCAGATTGACATTGTTCTTCTGACAGGAATCCATGACCAGCTTGCCGGCCATAACTAAGGTCTCTTTATTAGCAAGCCCAATATCCTTCCCAGCTTCAATGGCGGCAAGCGTTGGTAAAAGACCTGCGGCTCCAACAATGGCAGAGATCGTCATTGTTGCAGAAGAGAAGGCGGCAACTTCCTCGGCTCCTTCGGTACCATAGCGAATTCTATCACTATAAGAGGCAGGAAGAGCTTTTTTCAACGCTTCTGCACCCTTTTTATCGGCCACGGAAATAACTTCAGGATTAAACTCAAGGACCTGTTCACAGAGTTTGGGGATATTCTTTCCGGCGGCAAGCCCACATATACGATAGCGGTCTGAAAAACTGCGTACAACATCAAGGACGTTACAGCCAATGGAACCTGTGGAACCAAGAAGTGACAGTGTTTTCATATCTTAGACTACGGGGAAGAAGATGAGTAGGAGGTAATACAAAACAGGAGCCGCAAAAAGCATGGAATCTGCGCGGTCAAGTACTCCACCATGACCCCCTAGAATTGTTCCTGAATCTTTGGTTCCGGTGGCACGTTTAATTATAGATTCGGTAAGATCACCGCAAATACCAATCACACCTATAACCACTGCAGAAACCAGGACAAACACCCAGGGTACAGTATCTAGAAGCAGCATCGCCAGACCACTCGCAACCAGCATACCAGTGATAATACCACCAACGGCACCTTCTATGGTTTTCTTGGGACTTATTAAAGAACTCAATTTATGTTTGCCAAAGGCACGACCGGTGTAATAAGCACCAGAATCAGATCCTGCGGTAATACCGGTAAGAATCAACAACCATGAACTCCCATCGGGAAGTATCCTGATAAGATAAAGATGTGCACCCATAAAACCAATCCAGACGAGACAAAAGGTTCCACGGGCAAGAAAGCTATAGCTGTCAAACCCTTCCCTGTACCCGGCAAGGGTCCAGAAGGCAAGAAATAGAAAAGCAAGGACAAAACCATCGTCCAGGCCAAGGACAGGAAAAAACAGTTGTGACAAAAGAGGAAAAATAGAAAGACAGGCAAGGATCAGAGATTGTGAAAAAGAATCTTCAACAAGGGACATTCTGCCATATTCGTAGGCACCTATACACAGGGCAGGAACGAGAACAACAGCAAATAGAAGTGCCGAACCTTTAAGAAGCAGAAACACCCAGCAGAGAACAAGGGCAATGCCTGGTAAGAGTCGATTCATGTCCTCACTCGCTCACAACCTGGGCACTGGTCTTTCCGAATCGTCTTTCACGCCCCTGAAATTCAAGAATGGCAGAATGAAAGGCCTCCTCCCGAAAATCCGGCCACATAGTATCTGTAAAATATATCTCAGCGTAGGATGCCTGCCAAAGGAGAAAATTGGAGAGACGAGCTTCACCACCCGTTCGAATCAGCAGGTCAGGATCTGGCAATTCAGCGGTATACAGATGCGAATCAATGACCTTTTCATCAATGGCATCGATCTGTAAAGAGCCGTCACGTACTTCAGTTGCAATGTGCTGAACAGCCTGAATAAGTTCACTGCGTCCACCGTAGCTCAGCGCAAGATTCAGGGTGAGTTTGTCATTTGAGGCAGTTTTTTCCATGGTATCTTCAAGAACCTGCCGTACATCTTTGGGCAGCCTTGCAATATCACCAATACAAGTAAGACGAATAGAATTCTTCAACATCTTTGCAAGCTCTTTTAGCAGATAGGTCTTTAAAAGACCCATAAGACCGCCTACCTCATCTGCTGGCCGTTTCCAGTTTTCGGTGGAAAAAGCGTACAGTGTGAGTACTTCAACACCAAGATCACGGGCACATTCGACAATTTGCTGAACAGTTTCCACACCGACCTTATGACCATAAAGACGTGGTCTGCCTTGACGTTTGGCCCAGCGACCATTGCCATCCATAATAATGGCAACATGGCGGGGAATACGTTTCAGGTCTATTGCATCGGGCAAAAGCATTACACTTCCATCATCTCAGTTTCTTTATTGTCGGTAATTTCATCGATCTGTTTTACGTATTTATCGGTCTCAGCCTGCGCATCGTCCTGAAGCTTAAAAAGATCATCTTCTGAGATTTCCTTGTCCTTCTTCTGTTGCTTTAAGGTGTCGATGGCTTCACGACGAACGTTACGAATGGCCACACGAAATTCCTCAGCAACTTTACGTACCATCTTAACCAGTTCCTTTCGACGCTCTTCGGTAAGCTGTGGAATATTGAGGCGAATAACTTTGCCATCATTAGCAGGAGCAAGGCCAAGATTAGATTTAAGAATTGCCTTCTCAATGGCTGGTACCATCTGGGGATCCCAGGGTTGAATGGCAATCATTCTACTTTCGGGAATTGTCATGGTGGCGACTTGATTCATTGGCATCATAGAGCCGTAGGCATCAACGGAAATTCCGTCCAGAAGCGATATGGAAGCTCGACCAGTACGTACCTTTGACAATTCTGCTTTAAACGCTTCCACGCTTTTCTTCATTTTGTCTGACAGCTCTGCAATCACTTCATTCATGTCCAAGTCTCCTCAATCCTTATTGAATAGTAGTACCAATTTTTTCACCAACAACTGCTCTTCGAATATTTCCAGACTCGGTCATATTGAGAACCATAATGGGTTTTTTATCTTCCTTGGCAAGAGCAATGCCCGCGGCATCCATAACTCGCAAATTACGGGTAAGCACCTCATCATAGCTCAAATTGTCAAATTTAACAGCATCTTCATGCACAACCGGGTCTTTATCATAGACCCCATCTACCTTGGTTGCTTTAATGATAATATCTGCATCTATTTCAAGGGCGCGGAGCACACCTGCAGAATCTGTTGTAAAGTAAGGATTACCTGTGCCGGCAGCAAAAATCACCGCACGCCCCTTTTCAAGATGACGGGTGGCACGTCTGCGAATGTATGGTTCACAGACAAGTCGCATGGGTATAGCAGACATGACTCGCGTCACTATGCCATTTTGTTCAAGAGCATCCTGAAGAGCCAGTGAATTAATAACAGTAGCGAGCATGCCCATGTTATCAGCTGCAGTTCTATCCATCCCCTGACTGGCACCTTTTACGCCACGAAATATATTTCCTGCTCCAATAACGATACCTATTTCTACACCAAGATCCATAATCTCTTTAATTTCTTTGGAAATCTCATCAAGGACGTCTGTATTAATACCAAAGGCATCAGCACCCATAAGGGCCTCACCACTTAATTTTAATAGTATCCTGTTATACTTTAGCTCCATGACGGACTCCTGAAAGAGGTATTGGAAAGATGCACACCAGTCCTCAACGGAATAGTGTGCATGGAGGGAAATAGAAAATCAGCCAACCTGAAAACGGGAGAAGCGTTTAATAGAAATTGATTCACCCATTTTACCAATAAGATCGGTGATCATTTCCTGGATGGTAAACTCAGGATCTTTTACAAATGGTTGGTCAAGCAAACATATTTCCTTAAGGAATTTATCCATCTTACCACCTACCATTTTTTCTACTATATTTTCAGGCTTGCCAGAATCGATGGCCTGTTGAACATAGATCTCTTTTTCTCGATCAAGGACTTCTTGTGGAACATCCTCTTTGCTAAGTGCGACAGGATTAATTGCAGCAACATGAAGCGCAAGCTCACGGGCAAATTCCTTAAAACCATCTGTCTTAGCAACGAAATCACTTTCACAGGAGAGTTCAACCATGGCAGCAATTTTTCCACCCGCGTGGATATAACATTCAATGGTTCCCTCGCTGGTCTCACGGCCGGCACGTTTTGCAGCTACAGCCAGACCTTTCTGACGAAGCAGATCAACGGCCTTTTCCATATCACCGTCGGTTTCACCGAGAGCCCTTTTGCAATCCATCATGCCTGCTGAAGTTGTGTCACGCAGATCTTTAACCATTTTAGCTGTAATATTCATAATATTCCTTAAAAATAATTCTATTCTAACTATTTTACCCTACAGATAAATCTGTAACAGGTAGACATAACAAAGGGGCTATACAGCCCCTCTGATTTCAATTCAGACTGTTTAAAGAAACAGTTTAACACATGGCAGCAATCAGCCCTCTGTGCCTTCGGCAGGAGCTGCATCACCAGCAGCAGCCAACTCTTCACTGGTTTCGGACATTGCAGCCATCATAGCCTCATCGGAAGCATCATCACCATCACGTGCAGCCTTACCGGCCAGTATGCTTTCACTCATTTGATTACAAATTAAACGAATGGAGCGGATGGCATCGTCATTACCGGGAATGAGATAATCTATGCCATCGGGATCACAGTTAGTGTCAGCAAGTGCTATTACAGGAATTTTAAGCTTCTGCGCTTCGTTAATGGCAATGGCTTCATTTTTGGGATCAACAATTAAGATAGCTGTGGGAGTATTACGCATATGTTTGATTCCACCAACATTACGTTCTAGCTTCACACGCTCTTTCTCCATGAGCAAAATTTCTTTTTTAGGGAATCGACTAATGGAACCATCTTCCTGCATTGACTCAATGGATTTCAATCGTTCAATGGAATTTTTAATGGTTTGGAAGTTTGTCATCATTCCACCAAGCCAACGATGATCAACGTATGGCATACCGCATCGCATAGCTTCTTCTTTGATAATAGTACGCGCCTGACGTTTGGTTCCGACAAATAAAACATTTCCGCCACTTTCGACTTCTTTGCTAACAAAGTCAGTAGCAACATCAAACATTTTTTTACTTTTATCAAGATTGATAATATAAATGCCGTTACGTGGACCATAAATGTATGGTTTCATTTTTGGATTCCATCGACGAGTCTGATGACCAAAATGCAAACCTGCCTTAAGCATATCTTTAACTGTTACTTTTCCCATGTGATTCTCCTTTTCCGGTTAACCCTCCATCCCTCCTTCATTATGGCTAAGTACTAGCCATAACACCAGAATACGGTGAGATGTGTGTATTATGTTTAAACCACCCAATGTGGACCAAACGATTTCAAGTAAAGCAAAACTATTCTTTTTACCACAGCACTAGCACTTACGCAAGTTTTTGCGTACTGCAGAACAATAAATAATATTTTTATTTTTCCAGTAGAGAAGAAGGATGTTTTAGAAAATATTTAAGCCATTCGAACCCAAATTTCAGCAATTCGGTATCGGATTCCACAATTCTTCTTTTTTGGTTTTTAGGTAGGGTAAACCGATCAAGAAGCGAATGCTTAGCGACGAGGAGACGAAAATTATCGATATCATAACATGTGGTAAATGCCATCTGCTGCTTTGCCCCACCACTCCCTTCACCTGCCCAGGGATTACTGCTGAATACGGTATCAACTTCAGCCCAGAGATCATTCATCATATTGTAATCATCAAGCCTTTGATCACGTATCCATTTTTTTACCGTAAACTGTTTTTCTTCAGTATGACCATGACAATATTCATCATTGGTTAATAAATAAAACTCCTTATTTTGTCCCTTTTCAGGAGACCTGTCAACTCCTCGCTCGAGAGGATATGTTCTACACGCAGATGGTCTATCCATATATACACCACATCCATCATCTGTAAGAAATGGACATGCTTTCGTTTCATCTTCAACAAGTCTTAGCATAACTGCGGGGAAATAGGGGTGGCTCACTCCCTTAACAATTCTTGTATAATTTTCCATAAATTCCTGGGAGGAAATCCCTAGGTTGCTTTTGAGCCGTAAAACATCATAGGGATAGAGGAACATATCAACTTTACGGCAGCAGACCATATAGCAATCGACACCATCATGACAGTGAAAAGGGAATTTTTCTTTTTTCCCTAAGGGATTCATACCTTCTGGGAATTGTTTTGTAGTATTCATAAAATCATCCGTGTAAATGCAAAAAGAAGATAAAAAAAAGATAAAAAAAAAGCTGATATGAAATAAATTCATATCAGCTTAAAAAAAGTATTCTGGCGATATTTATTCGTCGCTATCATCTCCACTATCTTCTGAGTAGCAAACAAGTTCAAGTATAGCCATTGGAGCTGCATCGCCTCGACGCTGTCCCGTCTGAATGATACGCGTGTATCCACCATTCCGATCAGCAAGTCTAAGTTGAATGTCATCAAAGAGTTTGGCCACAACATCACGACTCTGAATAAAACTTAAGGCCTGACGTTTGGCATGAAGATCGCCACGCTTAGCAAGTGTAACCATCTTGTCGACAACCTTCCTAGCTTCTTTTGCTTTAGGAGTTGTTGTTACAATACGCTCATGCTCGAAAAGCGATGTTACCATGTTACGTAGCATTGCCTTCTTATGGGAGCCTGTGCGACCAAGCCTTTTTCCAGATTTTCCGTGTCTCATTATTCTATCCTCAACTCAATTCAACCATATGGAATTGATGTGTCGTATGACTCTATTTTTATAATTCTTTCTCTTCGTCTTCTTCAGAAACTTCAGGTGGAGTCCAGTTGTCGATTTTCATACCGAGGGTAAGATCCATTTCTGCAAGAAGTGTTTTTATTTCATTTAAGGATTTGCGTCCGAAGTTTTTGGTCTTCAGCATTTCCTGATCCGTCCTGTGGGCCAGTTCGCCAATAAAATTAATATCGGCATTTTTCAAACAATTGGCAGAACGAACAGACAGCTCAAGATCTTCAACAGGCTTATTTAAATGAGGATTAAGTGGTGGTAAATCATCATTTTCATCCTCTTTAATCTCTGGTTCAACCTCTTTCTCATCAAAATTGATAAACGTAGTTAGTTGAAACTTTAAAATCTTGGCAGCATATGCAAGTGCATTTTCGGGCTTAACACTTCCATCCGTTTCAATTTCAATGGTCAGCTTATCATAGTCAGTCTGTTGGCCAACACGAGCATTGGAAACATTATACTGAATTTGACGTATGGGGGTGAAAATTGCATCTATCGGAATCTGTCCAACAGCAAGGTCTTCTTTGTTCTGTTTTTCAGCTGGCTGATAGCCCTTTCCCCATTCCACTGTGAGCTCTGCATGAAAATCTATATCGCCAGTCAAAGTACAAATTAACTGATCACCATTCATTACTTCAATATTTGCATTTCCAGCAATATCAGAAGCGGTGACAGCTCCAGGTCCTTTCTTATCAATTACGACTACCTGCTTCTCGCTTGAATGCAATTGAAGACGAACTTGTTTAAGATTAATAATAATCTCACTTACATCTTCTTTAACATCTTCCATGGAAGTAAATTCATGGAGAGCGCCTTCGATTTTGACGCTGGTAACTGCAGTTCCCTGTATAGATGAGAGCAGAATACGTCTTAATGAATTACCAATAGTAGCAGCAAAACCTCTTTCGAGCGGTTGGCAGATGAACTTTCCATAGGTCTCCGTATGCTTCTTCTTATCTACTTCCAGTGGTTCTGGCTGGATAAGTTCGTGCCAATTACGGTAAATAGGGAGAGTTTCTTCCGTATTCTCTTCAACAGTTTCAGTCATGAGTTTCCTACTTTCAGGTTTGCAATAAAAGTATAACGTTAGCTGATTTTACAAATATTATTTAGAATAAAGCTCAACGATGAGCTGTTCCTGAATCGGCATTGTAATTTCTTCACGGTTTGGTAGAGCCTTAACCGTAGCCTTGAAAGCGTCTTTGTCGAGTTCTAGCCAACTTGGAATTCCACGTCTGGCGACAGCTTCCATAGATTCTACAAGGAATTTGTTGGTTCTGCTTTTTTCCTTAATAGTAATCACATCGTTAACTGAAATCAAAAAGGATGGTATATTAACCTTCTTACCATTCACTTGAATGTGATTGTGACGAACCAACTGCCTGGCCTGCTTGCGAGACGATGAGAATCCCAGTCTAAATATAGAATTATCAAGTCTACGCTCAAGCAGAATTAACAGGTTTTCACCGGTAATACCTTTCTGCAAATCAGCTTTGTGGAAATAGTTACGGAATTGTCCTTCGAGCATTCCGTAAATATTTTTGACTTTTTGTTTTTCTCTTAACTGAATCGCGTAATCAGATACTTTTCTAAAACGTGATTGTCCGTGTTGCCCTGGTCCAAACGCTCTTCTCTCAAAGGAACACTTATCTGAATAACAGCGATCACCTTTGAGGTATAATTTCAGATTTTCTCTTCTGCAACGACGACATGCAGGCCCTGTATATCTAGCCACTACGTTCTCCGATTATAATTGTATATATATCTACAAATAGATAAATTAGTTAAACAAGATCAATTAAACCCGACGACGCTTAGGTGGTTTACAACCATTATGCGGTACGGGAGTAACATCTACAATTTTGCTGACTTCAAATCTTGTATTTATTAATGCTCTAAGGGCAGCTTCTCTGCCAGGTCCAGGTCCTTTAACACGAACCTCAACCTTTCTCATTCCCATATCCATAGCTTTATCTGCAGCTTCAGCCATAGCTTTTTGCGCTGCAAAAGGGGTGGATTTACGAGATCCTTTAAAGCCTAATACTCCTGAAGAACACCAGGCAACTGCATTACCCTGTTTATCAGAAATAGTTACAATTGTATTATTAAATGTGGAATAAATAAAAATAATACCCTCGGGTACATTCTTTTTAACTCTTTTACGTGAGCCTGATCCACTTCGTTTTGCACCAGCCATTCTTACACCTGTTTCAATATATTATTTAGAGCGAGCAGCAGCACCACGACGGGGACCTTTGCGAGTTCTAGAATTGTTTTTCGTGTTCTGTCCGCGGACAGGGAGACCCATACGATGCCGTCTACCGCGATACGAACCAGAGTCAGTAAGACGCTTAATATCCATGGATACCTCGCGACGCCGATCACCCTCAACCGTATACTCACTTTCGATAATCTTTCTGATTCTAGTGATATCATCACCAACAAGATCGTCGCTATTCATTGTATGAGGCAGATCCACTTTGTCGAGTATTTGCCTTGCTGAGGTCAGTCCGATACCATGAATATAAGTAAGTGAACGATCCATATGTTTGTTTTTAGGAAGATCTACTCCCGCTATACGTGCCAAAATACGTACTCCTTAAAGAATAATTCAGTATTATACTGAAAACGTTATGAGTTGATTAGCCTTGGCGCTGCTTATGCTTTTTAACCTTGCAGCTTACCCGAACAACGCCTTTGCGTTTAAAGACTTTACAATCACTACACATTTTTTTGACAGATGATCTGACTTTCATGTGATTACTCTCTTATTTTTTCTTTTTATTGTTCTTTGCCCTGAAGGTGACCCTTCCCCTGGTTAAATCATAAGGGGAGAGTTCAATGGTAACACGATCACCTGGCAGGATCTTGATAAAATGCATACGCATTTTACCGGAAATATGGGCAAGAACTTTGTGACCATTATCGAGTTCAACGCGAAACATCGCATTGGGTAATGGCTCTATTATAGTTCCTTCGACTTCAATGGCTTCTTCTTTGGCCATAATTTTACTCCTGAATCGCATGCGTCAGATCACAAATCGGACGAATATAATACATCTAAACAAAAAAGAGAAGGTTTATTTCTCTATTTATCTGAAAAATCACTCCTGTCACTTAAGACAAGAGGACCATTTGCTGTTACCGCAATTGAATGTTCAAAATGCGCTGATACTTTTTTATCGGCTGTGATAACTGTCCAGCCGTCACGTAAAACCTTTACCTTATGGGTACCAAGATTTACCATAGGTTCAACTGCAACCACCATACCTTCTATCAGTCTGGGGGTTTGCCCTTTCGAAATAAAATTTGGAATCTCAGGTCCCTCGTGAAGAGAGTTACCTATTCCATGTCCGACAAATTGTCGAACAATGGAATATCCATTTTTTTCTGCATGGCTTTGAACTGCTCGAGAAATATCAGCTACCCTGTTACCAGGAACAATTTCTTTGATAGCAAGCTCGAGGGATTCTTTCGTTACACGTAAAAGATCATGAACTGGCTTCTTTATTTTACCAACGGGTATTGTAACAGCAGAGTCGCCATAAAATCCTTTATAACAGACTCCAAAATCAACGGAAAGCACATCACCTTTTTTTAGTTTTCGTTTCCTACTGGGTATTCCATGAACAACTTCTTCATTGATGGAGACACAGAGACTACTAGGAAAGCCATGGTACCCTTTAAATGCCGGCGTTGAATTACGTTTTCTACATAAATCTTCGGCCAGGCAATCAAGTTCGAAGGTTGTAATTCCTGGCTCAACTACATCAAATAGCATGGAAAGCGTTTCTGCGACAATCTGATTAGCGTCCCGCATGATCTTGATTTCATCGGTAGTCTTAACCAAAATTGGTTTTGCTGTTTGTTTTCGCTCTCCCCCTGTCATAATGGATCCTGGTTATTTCTTTCCAGGAGACTTCATAAAACCATCATAACTGGTCATTACCATCTGGGACTGCACCTGAGATATAGTATCAATTGCAACACCTACGATAATGAGCAACGCAGTTCCACCAAAATAAAAGGGTAGATTAAACTTAGCAATCAATACAGTAGGTAGAACACATACAGCACTTAAATATATGGCACCAACTACTGTAAGCCTGGTGAGTACTCTATCAATAAAATCAGCTGTTTTTCGTCCTGGACGAATACCAGGAACAAAACCACCATTTTTCTTTAAATTCTCAGCAACGTCATCTGGTTTAAATGTAACTGCGGTATAAAAGAAACAGAAGAACACGATCATCGCGATGTACAACATATAGTACCAAATGGTACCCGGTGACATCGCAGCTGAAACCTGCTGAACCCAGTCTACCTGTATAAAACCACCAATGGTCGCAGGAAACATCATGATAGATGATGCAAAGATTGGTGGAATAACCCCGGCGATATTAATCTTTAAGGGTAGATGGGAACTTTGTCCACCATATACTTTTCTTCCAACTACACGTTTTGCGTATTGAATCGGAATCCTTCTTTGGGCCGTTTCGAAAAAGACAATAATAGCAACAACACCTATCATGAATGCTATAATAAGAGGCACAAAAAAGAGTGTTATTTCACCAGCTTTAATCAATTGAAATGAATTGAGTAGAGCAGATGGTCCGCGTGCGACAATACCAGCAAAGATTATGAGTGAGATGCCATTGCCTATGCCTCGCTCAGTCATCTGTTCACCAAGCCACATAATAAATGAGGTGCCAGCGGTGAGCGTGAGCATAGTCATCAAAACAAAGGGCATACCAGGATTCAGAACGATTGGTTCTCCTCCTGGTCCAGTCATACTTTGTAAACCAGTAGCTATAAAAGTACCTTGAATGATACTTAAACCAACTGTGCCATACCGAGTATATTGCGTGATTTTCCGTTGGCCAGCTTGTCCCTCTTTCTTTAATGTCTCAAGCTGTGGGATGACTACAGTCAACAACTGGATGATAATAGAAGCGGAAATGTAGGGCATGATACCGAGGGCAAATATAGAGAAATTCTCTAAGGCGCCACCGGAAAACATGTTAAACATACCAAATATATTACCTGCATTTTTAGCAAAAAATGCGGCAAGTGCCTCTCCATTTATTCCTGGAGTTGGCACCTGTACACCCATTCTATACACAGCCAGCATGGCAAGTGTAAAGAAGATCTTCTTCCTGAGTTCAGTATTCTTTGCTGCGTTCTGCAGTCCGCTCATAATCTATTCCGTGATCGCTTCTACAACTTTTCCGCCGGCTGCTTCAATCTTTGATTTCGCCCCGGCACTAACCTTATCGACAGTTACAGTAACAGCCTGCTTAATTTCGCCATTGGCGAGAATTTTGACCGGTAATCCTTTATTTGCAATTCCCAGTTCAATAAGTGACGCTGTAGTTACATTACTGGCATCTTCAAGTTTATCTAATTGGCTAAGAGAAACTAGAGTAAATTTGGTTTTATTTATATTGGTAAAACCGCGTTTCGGCAAACGTCTTTGCAAAGGCATCTGACCACCCTCAAATCCTGGCTTAATACCAGATCCTGAGCGTGATTTGAATCCTTTGTGACCACGACCAGCGGTTTTTCCATGACCACTACCAGGGCCACGTCCTAGACGTTTTCGCTGCTTTCTAGCTCCCTTATTAGGGGAAAGATTTCCTAAATTTATCATTTTAAACCTCCTCGACACGGACAAGATGTGCAACCTTATTAAGCATACCACGAATTTCAGGGGTATCCTTACGGGTTACACATTTTTGCATTTTTGTCAGTCCAAGACCTGTAAGTGTTGCATGTATTTTCTTGGTACTGCCTATTCCGCTCTTTACGAGAGTAAATGTGATTGTATCAGACATTTGACTACCTTATTATATGAAAGTTCGCTCAAGTAGTGAGTATTTTATGCTATCTGTTGAACAATCAGGCCTGAATATCTTCGACGGTTTTACCGCGCATCGCCGCAATTTTTTCTGCAGAGCGAAGAGATTGTAGACCTTCAAGTGTTGCTTTTACCATATTGTGAGGGTTGTGAGATCCAAGACATTTCGTTAGGACATTTTTCACACCAACTGCTTCGAGCACCGCACGAACAGGTCCACCAGCAATAAGCCCAGTACCTTCAGATGCAGGCTTCAGAAGCACTTTACCAGCGCCATATCTTCCTATAACCTGATGTGGAATAGAAACATCTGTAATGGAGTAAGAAGTCATATCCTTTCTTGCCTTCTCAACACCTTTACGGATAGCCTCGGGTACAAGATTGGCTTTGCCAAGTCCATACCCAATTTTACCTTTACCGTCACCAACAACAACAATGGCACTGAAACTAAACCGACGTCCACCTTTTACAACTTTAGCGACACGGTTAATAAATACGATTTTTTCTATGAATTCGTCAGAACTCTCGTTCCTGGAACGTTTAAAATCAGCCAAGGGACACCCCCGTAATGTTCATTAAAATTGAAGTCCACCTTCCCGAGCTCCCTCGGAAAGTGCCTTCACTCTACCGTGATAAATATAACCGCCACGATCAAAGGTAACCTTGCTTACACCTGCTGTTTTTGCAGCTTCTGCCAGTAAAATTCCAACCTTTTTTGCACTTTCGGTTTTATCACTTCCTGCGCCTTCAAAAGCTTTATCAGTGGTGGACATGGAGACAAGCGTTCTGCCTACTGAATCATCAATGATCTGTGCGTAAATATGTTTATTGCTTTTAAAGACTCTAAGACGCGGTTGATCACTTGTACCAGTGATCTTTTTGCGAATGCGTCGGACTCGATTAGCCCTGGCTGTTGTCTTAGGATTCGTCTTAGCCATTTTTCCTTACCATAATTGTAGAAACAACAATCAACGATGACTGTTAGTTAAGCTGCAGCGCCTGCTTTACCGGCCTTGCGAACGATATGTTCATCTTCGTAGCGTATACCTTTACCTTTGTAAGGCTCAGGTTTACGAATTTCACGAATCCTGGCACTGGTCAATCCAAGCAACTCTTTATTGTTGGACTCGACAATAATTTTATTATTGCCATCCACACTAACCTGCACCCCATCAGGGACAGGAAATTCAACTGGGTTAGAATAACCGACATTTAATGTCAAAGTACTTCCAGCTATATTAACTTTATAGCCGACGCCTTCAACGATTAATGTCTTTTTAAAGCCCTCTCCAACACCTATAACCATGTTGTTGATGAGACTTCTGGTCATTCCACGAAAGGCATTTGTACGCTTACTGTTATCCCTGTTCTCAACAACAATCTCTTGATCCTTCAAAGAGATTTCGAGCTCAGGAAGAACTTCACGTTCAAGTTTTCCGTTTTTTCCAGATACTATTATTTTTTGACCCTTGATATCAACTTTGATATCTGCAGGCACAGCAATAGGCTGTTTTCCAATACGAGACATAATTCCCTCCGTTACTTGCTGGTCTTACCAGACCTCGCAAAGAATTTCTCCGCCCACATTACTGGCCCTTGCGGTTTTATCAGTAATAACACCCTTTGAGCTTGAAAGGATGGCGATACCAAGTCCATTTAGTACTTTTGGAATATCTTCAGCACCGACATACTTTCGTAGACCTGGCTTACTAATGCGTTTAATACCTGTAATAACAGGGGTATTTTCCGCATCGTATTTCAATTCAATATTCAAAGTACCCTGAGGGCCACCTTCTATAATTGAAAAGGCATTGATATATCCCTCGTCTTGAAGGACTTTGGCGATATTAGCTTTAATTGTGGATGTTGGCATATTAACTGAATCAAATTTAGCCATCATACCATTTCGTATCCTGGTCAGCATATCTGCCAGGGGATCGCTCATAGACATGGCGAACTCTCCTTTAATTTATATGTTCTATTCCAGTGAGATGATCGTTTACCAAGATGACTTTGTCACACCGGTAACCTGACCACTGGACGCCAACTTACGAAAACAGATTCGACACATACCGAACTTACGAATGAACGCCTTTGGGCGTCCACAAAGTGGGCATCTGTTATACTTTCTAACCGCAAACTTTGGCGTTCTTTTTGCTTTCGCAATGAGAGATTTCTTTGCCAAAACGACCTCCAGATTTCTTATAAAAATTTAATTATTTTATGTATCATTTCTTGAACGGCATGCCCAATAATCTGAGGAGGCTTCTCGCCTCATCATCAGTTGGTGCAGTAGTTACAATACTGATGTTTAATCCCTTAATCTTATCAATTTTATCAAAATCAATTTCCGGGAATATGATTTGCTCTTTTACTCCCATGGAAAAGTTTCCACGTCCATCAAAAGATTTCGGTGAAATTCCACGAAAATCGCGCACTCGAGGAAGAGCAATATTTACAAGCTTACTATAGAAATCGTACATAACATCAGCACGTAAGGTAACACGGCATCCGATAGGCATTCCTTCTCTGAGCTTAAAGCCAGCTATTGATTTCTTTGCTCTGGTAACAACAGCTTTACGCCCGGCAATTCGAGTAAGTTCTTCAACAGCTCCATCAACTATTTTGGGATTCTGTACTGCTTCCCCAAGTCCCATATTAAGAACTATCTTGTCCAGTTTAGGAATCTGCATTACATTGGTATACCCAAATTCCTTCTGCAGAGCTGGTTTACATTCATTTTGATAATGGTCTTTTAACGAACCCATTTGATACTCCTGGCAATTGCCTCTGTTTACTATTTGGTTTCGATGGACTCGCCGCAGTTTTTGCAAAAGCGAACTTTAGAACCATCTTCCAAGAATTTTTTGCCAACCTTACCGGTTTTAGTACACTCCGGACATATCAACTGTAGATTGGAGACATGAATAGTTGCTTCACGATTCACGATCTGTCCCTGTTGGTTCATCTCAGTAGGCTTAGTGTGGCGTTTGATCATGTTGATCCGCTCTACCAAGGCTCTTTCTTTCTCAGGAAATACCTGGAGAATTTTACCAACTCGACCCTTATCTTTTCCTGCTATCACTTCAACCTGATCATCTTTCTTCAGGTATGTCATTCCCTTTGCCATTTTCAGCACCTTTTTTCCAACCGCACTCGCGGCGGCTACCTTCCTAGACTCGTATTATAACGCTTCGGGCGCCAGAGAGATAATTTTCATAAAACCCTGAGTACGTAATTCTCTGGCAACGGGGCCAAAAATACGTGTTCCAACCGGTTCACCATTTGCGGCGAGGATAACTGCAGCATTGTCATCAAACTTGACCCAGGTATCATCCATACGTTTCATTTCTTTAGCAGTACGAACAATTACTGCTTTCATGACGTCGCCCTTTTTAACCTTTGCATTCGGAAGGGCTTCTTTGACAGTTACCACGATAACATCACCAATGGATGCATATCTTTTTCTGGTACCACCAAGGACTCTGATGCAGAGTACCTTTTTTGCTCCTGAATTATCTGCAACATTCAGTACTGATTCACTTTGTATCATAATTTCACCTGATTTATAATCAGTTTGTAATCAAAAATTGGAGTTTATCAAGACAGTTACACTGCTTGACGAATAACATCACGAAGGCGCCATCTTTTTTTCTTACTAAGGGGACGACACTCCTCTATTTTTACAATATCTCCAATATTACAGGTATTTTCAGGATCATCGGCAAGGTACTTAACACTTTTTTTGATATACTTGCCATAGAGCTTGTGACGAACCGTTCTTTCTACACGAACAACGATGCTTTTTTCCATCCTGTTGCTGACTACAGTGCCTGTTCTGCTCTTCTTAATTTTTTTTGTTTCACTCATAATTCACTCAATTTGAGTAATAATAACTCAATATAACAGTTATTAGTAATTTTGTATTTACCCTTTATTTTTCATTAAAAAGGGTATTGATACGTGCAATATCTTTACGCAATTCTTTCAAAGTTGCTGTATTTTCGAGAGGTCTGATTTTATGTTGAAAAGTAAGAGTAGATATTTCCTCTTTCATCCCAATCAGTTTTTTCTCAAGATCGTCAGTAGACATTGAGCGCAGTTCTGTCATTTTCATAATGTGCTCCTCTTGCTGATAACCTTAGTTTTAAATGGTAATTTTGCCCCTGCAAGCGTTAACGCCTTAATTGCAAGTTCTTCTTCAATTCCGCCGATCTCATAAATAATTTTACCGGGTTTGGCTATAGCTATCCAGCCTTCTGGTGCTCCCTTACCTTTACCCATACGTGTTTCAGCAGGTTTCGAGGTAAATGGTTTATCTGGAAAAACACGAATCCAGACCTGACCACCACGCTTAATCTTTCTATTAATAGCAATACGAGCGGCCTCAATCTGTTGGGAAGTGAGTTTACCACTTTCAACAGCTTTTAAGGCGTGGTCTCCAAAAGATATTTTGGAACCACGATGGGCTTTTCCACGAACCTTTCCCGTAAAGACTTTTCTATGTTTGACCTTTTTAGGACTTAACATTTTTAAACTCCGATATATTTAATGAATTTCCAGCAAATATTCGCTTAGAAATCAAGCGTCTTTGGGTTCGTTCGTCTGAAGAACTTCACCTTTGAAAATCCATACTTTGATTCCAATAATTCCATAGGTCGTATTGGCTTCTGCAAGAGCATAATCTACATCAGCACGAAGTGTATGCAATGGAACACGTCCTTCACGAACCCATTCGCAGCGAGACATTTCAGCTCCACCAAGTCTACCTGAACAGGAAATCTTAATTCCTTTAACGCCAAAGCGTTGAGCAGAGCTCACAGCTTTTTTCATGGCTCTTCGGAATGCAACTCTCCGTACAAGTTGTTGCGCTATATTCTCAGCAACGAGCTGCGCATCAGCTTCAGGACGACGAACTTCCTGAATATCGATAACAGCCTTGCGGTTTATAAGTTTCTCAAGATCGTTTTTTAACAGCTCGATCTCAGAACCTTTCTTTCCAATAACGATCCCTGGACGCGCAGTGAAAAGTTTAATACGAACTTTTTCACCTGTACGCTCAAGAATGATTTTGGAAAGACTAGCGTGTGATAAACGGTTCTTCAGAAACTTTCGAATTTTCTGATCTTCTAGGAGATTCTTTGCGTAGTCCTTATCGGCATACCAAATTGAATCCCATGTCCGTGTAATATTAAGTCTGATCCCTAACGGGTTAACTTTTTGCCCCAAAATATTCCTCCAGCAAATCGCTTATTCTATATAAATGAAAAAAATGTGAGTCATACCCTTTACAGTTAGTCTTGTAAAGAATTATTGTTCATCAAGCACAACTGTTATATGACTTGTTCTTTTAATAATTGAAGTGGCACGTCCCATGGCACGGGGACGAATTCTTTTAAAAGAAGGGCCACCATCAATAAACACTGTTTTAACGTACAGGTTATCGACATCAATTTGATCATCCTGAGTTGCATTGGCAACTGCGGATTCGATAACCTTGCGAAGAATTGTTGCGCCTTTCTTCGGCATAAATCTGAGAGTGGTGATTGCTTTATCAGCGCTCATTCCACGAATCACATCGGCAACAAGTCTTGCTTTTTGAGGGGAGATTCTAATTTTTCTCCCTACGGCGCGAGCTTCCATATTCTGTACTCCCGGTAATTCCAACCGTGTTAGATATTATTAACGAGACTTCCTGTCCGATGCATGTCCGTAATAAGTCCTGGTGGGTGAGAACTCACCAAGCTTATGACCAACCATATTCTCTGAAACAAATACCGGGATAAATTTTCTCCCGTTATGAACTGCAAAGGTTAAACCAACCATCTCAGGAGAGATGTCGGATCGCCTGGACCAAGTCTTGATTACCTTACGAGATCCGTTTTCAATTGCAGTATCGATCTTCCTCTGCAGATGATCATCGATAAAAGGTCCTTTTTTGACTGAACGAGCCATTGCTTACTCCCTTTAATTAACGTCTTTTCTTGACAATATATTTGTCGGAATCGGTATTATTCCTGGTCTTATAACCCTTAGTTGGCATACCCCATGGAGTACATGGATGACGACCACCTGAACTCTTACCCTCACCACCACCCATTGGATGATCGACCGGATTCATTGCAACACCACGAACGTGGGGGCGTTTACCCATCCATCTTTTACGACCAGCTTTACCGAGTTTCTGACTTTCATGCTCACGATTTCCAACCTGTCCAATACTGGCACGGCAGAGTCTGTGAAATTTTCTAACTTCACCAGAAGGCAATCTGACAAGAACATATGTTCCTTCTTTTGCCATAAGCTGAGCTGAAACTCCTGCACTGCGAACAAGTTGTCCACCTTTCCCTATCTTCATTTCAATATTATGAAGTAGAGTTCCAAGAGGGATATTCTTCAGTGGAAGGCAGTTACCTGGTTTGATATCTGCATCATCTCCTGCGAGAACCACGTCACCTACTGCGATACCAGCAGGAGCAAGAATATATTTCTTTTCACCGTCGGTATAGGAAAGAAGTGCAATATTAGCACTTCTATTGGGATCATATTCAATGGAAACTACCTTTGCACTGATATCCGTTTTGTTACGTTTGAAATCAATGATACGATATTTTCTTTTATGACCACCACCTATATGACGGGAAGTGATACGTCCGTAATTATTTCGTCCACCTGTTTTCGACAATGGTGCCAAAAGGGACTTTTCAGGTCCATTTTTAGACAACTCTGTGTTCTTAATTGACACATGATGTCGTTTACCCGGTGATGTGGGTTTGTACTTCTTAATTGTAATCATTATCTAATCGCTCCATCAAGGCTAATTGGATTGATAGCTCTACTGAAATCAGTTACTTGCAGCTTAGTTTATCTTATTTTTATAACTCATCAACAAAGCTGATGTTTCCTTCAGATAGGGTTACGTAGGCTTTCTTCCAATCGTTGGTAAAGCCAGTAAATTTTCCTACTCTTTTCTGTTTGCCATGCATATTTGCAGTATGTACATGTTTAACTTTTACGTCAAACATCTTCTCAACTGCTTTCTTAATTTCAATCTTGTTAGCCTGCGGATCTACTTTGAAAACAACTTTATTATCAACTTCCAGTTGAATGTTTGCTTTCTCTGTAAGAAGGGGGCCTTTCAATATTCTATGATCACTTTTCATGGCATCAACCTCTTTTCAATACTATCCACTGCAGGTTTAACCAGTATCAGTTTCTTGTGCAGTAAAATATCATAAACATTCAGTCCTTCTGTGCTCATGACTTTAAAGCCATTGGCATTTCTAGCTGATTTGTTCAGGTTTTCATTTTTACCTTCAGTGATTAACAGACAATTTTCAAAATCAAAGCCTTTCATAATATTTACGAAATCTTTTGTTTTGATAGCATCCATAACAAACTCATCAACTACAATAAGGTTTCCCTCTTGAAGTCTGGCACTTAATGCCATGGCGATAGCCTGCTTTCTCACTTTACGATTAAGCTTAAAGCTATAATCGCGTGGTTTAGGACCGAAGGTTACACCACCACCCCTCCAGATTGGAGAGTTGTTAGTACCGGCACGTGCACGGCCTGTACCCTTCTGACGCCATGGTTTTGCACCACCACCGCGAACTTCAACCCGTGTTTTTGTACACGCGTTTCCGCCACGCTTTGCGGCACGTTGTTGACGTACTACATCATGAAGCAGATGCTCCTTGACGTCAAGATCGAATACTTTCACTGCAAGTTCAATCTCGCCAACTTTTTCGTTCTTTGTATTTACTATATCTACGGTAGACATTGTTTACTCCTTGAACCGGATAACTTCGCTATCTTTTCAGTAATTACTTTGTGAAAAGTTTAAGAAGAGACTGTTTGCATCCTGGTACCGGTCCTTTGACAAGGATGATATTATCATCCTCACGAACATCGATAACAAGTACGTTTTTCTTGAGTACATTGTCAGTACCCATTCTTCCTGGAAGTTTCTTACCTTTAACGACCCTACCAGGCCAGGCACTCATCCCAATAGAACCCGGGCGACGATGAAATTTGGATCCGTGACCACCAGGACCACCCTTAAATCCATGACGCTTCATTACACCCTGGAAACCTTTACCCTGAGAAACACCAGAGATATGGATGATGTCACCGGTTTTAAAAACATCAGCAAGGCTGATGTCCTGTCCCGCCTGAAAATCTTCGGGGTTCAGCACTCTGAATTCACGAATATGATAATAACCATCAGCATCAGCTTTTTTAAAGTGACCAGCAGCAGCTTTATTTACACGCTGTGCCTTTTTGTCACCAAATCCAACCTGAATGGCGTCATACCCTTCTTTGGCCTGCGATTTAACTTGAAGTACCTTGCAGGGACCAGCTTCTATAACGGTAACTGGAATAACAGCTCCCATATCGTTATAAACGCGGGTCATACCAATTTTTTTTCCTAATAAGCCCATTGTCTTCGGCATAATCTTACCTATACATCTTCAATTAAAGCGGTTTTACACGCTATGGCAGTTTAATTTCTACATCAACACCGGCAGACAGCTCAAGTTTCATCAACAGATCAATGGTCTGTTGAGTCGGCTCAAGAATATCAATAAGGCGACGATGGGTTCTCATCTCAAATTGCTCTCGAGATTTTTTATCCACATGTGGAGAACGTAAAACACAAAATTTCTTAATGGATGTCGGCAGCGGAATTGGACCAGCAACAGCTGCTCCAGTTCTTCTTGCAGTCTCTACAATCTCATGAGTAGATAGATCAAGGAGTTTGTGATCATACGCCTTGAGACGAATACGAATTTTATCTGTAGGTATCATGTTCCTTCCTTATTCGATGATCTCACTAATTACGCCAGCACCAACGGTTCGTCCACCTTCACGAATAGCAAAGCGAAGACCAACATCCATAGCGATTGGGGTAATAAGCGCAGCGTCAACATGGAGGTTATCTCCTGGCATTACCATCTCAACACCTTCTGGGAGAGTAATTACGCCAGTAACATCTGTTGTTCTGAAATAGAACTGAGGACGATATCCGTTAAAGAATGGAGTATGACGTCCACCCTCATCTTTTCCAAGGATATAGCACTCAG